>NZ_VUMR01000001.1 GCF_009696075.1 Holdemanella porci
TCACGGGGCTTTACTTGCCCAGTATGCCAATAGCTTTTTTTAATACTTCTAACGCGTCCTTTGTGTCTTTTAGTTCCTTTTTCAATTTGGCGATTTCTTTAGCTTCATCACTTGCATAATTACCGCTGCCTCTAACAATAACTTGATTGTCATTGCTGCGATATTGTTTCATCCACCCAGCAATCGTTGTAGGATGAACACCGAATTTATTTCCAAGTGCAGTGTATTTTTCTTCTGGATGTTCTAAAACATAATTAATAACATTTTCTTTAAATTCTTGGTCATAGGCTTTACTGTTTCTTGACATTTTTTATACTCCTTTGTTATTGTCTTGACATTGTACCATATGCACAAGAATCTACAATATCCAGGACAGTCATGTTCAATATCTCATTCTATTTTTAATGTGATTGGTTCCTTATCAAATCAAATTCGAGATGTTTTACCTGTCCTATAAATATACTAGCATCACATCTTCGGAATATACACTCCCATCATTGGTTTATTTAATTCAACAATTATTTCTTCATCCCCATCAGTGATTCTAACTTTACTTGTACCAGCAACATTTATAAGAACAAATTCTGATTCACGATTAGCATGCTCTCCTCTCACAACTGATGCATCAGACCCATAGATATAAAAAACTCTTTGTATTTCAAAAGGAATACCTGTTCCACCTTCTATAACAACTAACTTTCCTCTTTCATCCCCTAAATCACTGAACTCAATAATAGGACATTTATCTTTTAAACTCATAATATCTCTCCTTGTGTATGTAATAGATTTAATACAATAAAACTTATTTAAATTCATTTATAGCTTTTATAACAATATTTTGTTCTTCCTCTGTCATACCATTATACATTGGAATAGACAAAACTGTCTTTGCTAAATATTCAGTAATTGGGAAGTCTCCCACTTTGTGTCCAAGATACTTATAACATTCCTGAAGGTGTGGAGGTACTGGATAATGAATAATAGTACCTATCTCTTTGCTGTCTAAATAATCAATTAATCGATCTCTTTCCTCACAAGTAATAACATATTGATGCCATACGCATGATGCACCGTCTGCTACCTTTGGAAGTTTAATTAAAGGATTCTTAATTTCTTTGTTATACCTTTCAGCAATTTTGCATTTTTCCTCTGTTAATTCATCCAAATGTTTTAATCTTATTCTTAATAAACCCGCTTGCAATTCATCCAAACGAGAATTAGCACCAACAACTTCATTATAATAGCGCTTTTGAGATCCATAATTTCTAAAAGTTCGAAATGCTTTATTTAATTCTGGATTATTTGTTGTAATTGCTCCACCATCTCCAAAAGCCCCTAAATTCTTAGATGGATAAAATGAAAAACAACCAATGTCACCAAAACTACCCGTCATTTTTCCGTTATAACAAGCCCCATGAGACTGAGCACAATCTTCTACCAATTTAAGATTATGTTTTTTACAAATTTTAACAATCTCATCCATTCTTGATGCCATACCATATAAATGAGTAACTAAGATTGCCTTGGTTTTGTCCGTAATAGCATGTTCAATCTTTTCTGGATCCATCCCAAAATGTTCATCAGGTTCAATAAAGATAGGTGTAGCATTATTAATAGTAATTCCCATAACAGATGCTATATAGGTGTTCCCCTGTACTAATACCTCATCACCAGGACCGATATTTAACAATCGAAAAGCAATCCAAAGTGCATCAAGTCCTGAGGCTAAACCTACACAATACTTTGTTCCAACATAAGAAGCAAATTCCTCTTCAAAAGCAGAAACTTCATTACCTAATACATACCAACCAGACCGTAATACATCCAGTGCTTTATTTTCAAATTCTTTTTGATACTGAAAGAATCCTCTATCCATTCTATTAGGCATAATTTTCATATAACTAATCCTCCTTATTTTATGTAATTTCAAAAACGTAAATAAATTAAATGTTTACTACAGTGTAATAAAATTTAACTATTTTAATATAACAAATCATATGCAAATAAACTTACATTTTTATCTTAAACAACTGATGTAGAAAATTTATTTATCTTTTACTAGCCAATCTAAATCATTTTTATTTTTTAATTCCTTATATAAATTATCGATATGATCATTCACCATTTCTTTTGTTAATTTACTATAGTCAACTTTAACAAGTTCCTTTATCATATCTGGATCAAATCTATACTTAATTAGTTTAGCTGGAACACCTCCAACTATAGCATAAGCAGGAACATCTCTTGTAACCACTGACCCAGCAGCAATCACAGCTCCCTGCCCAATAGTCACACCTGACATAATTGTTGAGCCAAAACCAATCCAAACATCATCACCAATATTAATGTCGCCTTTAGAAATAGCTTCGCATTTTTGAGTGTGTAATAACATAGCTTTATATGGATATGTAGAAAAATGATTTAAGGGATGATCAGCGTCAATAATAAAACTAGTATTTTGCCCAATAGAACAGTAACACCCTATTTTAATTTTAGAGATATTATTAAACTTATAAATATTCAAATCTCCATACGTACCTTTACCAATTTTTACATCTTCGATTGGAAAAAAAGTCATAGGTACTGTTTGATTTTCATAATTATTTAAATACCATTTTAATTTAAAAATAAAAAATTTAATTTTAACATATAAACCTTTTGTAACTGATTTAATAATATATCTTAAAACTTTCATCACTCTGTAACTCTCTTTATCGCTTTTAAATAACTATCATCATCATGTTCATCAGGCTCTAGATAAGCGCCTTCTCCCCACTCATTCCACGCAGTAAGAAAAATATACTCTTTATTCATTTGATCAGAAACCTCTAATAACTCTCTTAAATATTTTTCAAACTTTTTCGGAGTTTGACCTAATATAATCTTAGCTTTTTTTCCTCTTCTAGGAGTATCATCAAATCCAACAAAACCACCATAAAATTGCTTTTTATTTTTACAATTTTTGGCATCCGAAATAATTTTCTTCCAAATTTTATCATAATCGTATATTCTTAATTTTGGGAAATATCTATTTTTAATGTTTTGAATTCTTGATATCATTAATTCTTTATTTGTATTAACACTTAAAGGCTCATATTTAAAAGAATAATCTAAATTTGCATTTTTATAGTTACATTTAGAAACAAAACACATACCATTAAATCCATTTTCTTTTGCTAATGAATTCCAATATTCGCACATTTTTTTTACAGTTTCATAATCATTATCTGGTTGAAAAAAGCCAAACATTGGACAATTATTTTTTTTTATATATCTTTTATCATTAAAAAACTTACACAAATAATCAAAATGTTTTTTCCAATCTTCTTCATTACCATATTTTAATTCTGCTAACATTCCATTGTCTGTATTTGAGTTACCATTAACCTCTAATTCTTTTCTATTGTCGAATTCAGGTGCCCAATCATTACCTCTCTTTACATTACTCCAGGTTCTTTTCCAACTACCATTGTCCCAGATAAACATAAAATTAATATCAATTTCTTTAGAATCTAAAAGAATTTCTGCTGGTTTTTGCAATAATTGCATGTCAGATGAGAACCAATAATGATATATACCAAATCCATAAATGCCATTATTTTTTGCTAATTCTGCTTGCCATTTTATTACGTCTTTATCATCCAAAGAATAATAATTTTTGTTTTTAGGAATTCTAGGTTGTAAATGATTTTCGAATAATGGAGTTGATTTTTTGACTGCTACCCAATCCGTATACCCTTTTCCCCAAAAACGATTATTCTCCGGAATTTCATGAAATTGCGGTAAATAATTTGCAATAATTTTTGTTTTAAACATAAAATTACTAATCTCCTTTTCTACTTTAGTTTATTTTACAATTAATTAATACAATAAATAGCCAAAACATATTAGATGAAAATGCTTCTTGCATAAATATTAAAGGTATTAATGAACTACAAAGCAAAACATATCTAATTGAAATAGCCATTTCTTTTTTTCTAAAAAAAGAAATAATAAAAGAGCACCAAATTAGAATCCCAATTAAGCCTAGTTCGGTAGAAACTCTAGCAAATCCACTTAATGTCATTCCAAAATACTGTATTATATATTTTGACACATACATTGAACCAGTACCGATACCACTTCCTAAAAGCATATTGTGTGACCAAGCTTCTTGTACAACCATAACCCAAGCCCTAAATCTAACAAAACCTGAAGAAGCGTCACGATTATAAACTAATAATTCTTGTAATCGACTTAAAAAATAACCACCTAGATTTGTGAAAGAAATTACTATAGTTCCTATAATAACACAGACTATAAATAATGGAACCATCCTATTCCAAAACAACTTTTTTTTAAACATTGTAATAGATAATATAAATAATCCAATTATAAAAATCAAAATTCCAGTTCCTGAAAAAGTAGTTACCAATGCTAACATCTGTAAAATTACAGAGAAAATGTTTTTCCTAGTTCTCTCTTGTTTATATAAAATAATCGGAACATATAAAAGCAAGCTAATTGCAAGCATTTGAGAAAAATATGAAGGCTCTCGAAATATTGCATTACTACGATATAATGTTTGTCCAAATATATAAATAGTATTTGTCCAGTTGTAACCTGTAACCATATGTCCTTTAATAACTATATCTGTAAATGGAAAGTGGAACAATCTTCCAACTAATTGATATATTCCATATATAGACATATATGTCATTATTCTTTGAAATAACCTACAATATCCCTCAAATTCATAAACTTTTTCATCTCTATAGCTCAATAAAGCTAGGATTAAAAAATATAAAGCTAATACAAATGAAGATGTGTTTTCAAATTCAAAATAGGTGTAATTAATAAATAAATAAATTATAAAAAGCAATAATATAACTGATTGCTGCGTGATTTTTAAATATCTATTGCGATTATTTATAATATTGTGTACTAAAACAAATATCGAAACAATTGTAAATATTGTAACAGGATATGTTTTAATATAAACTAATGCATATGCATCAAAAAAAACAGATAAAACTAAAAGTGAATAGATATTTAATTTTCGTATTTTTAATTTCATTCAAAACTCCTTTTTATGAAACTATATCCAATCATTTAACAAATCTCAGAAATTTTACATTTTTGAATTTTTAATTTTGTTCACAAATTCTTAAACTTAAATATTTCATTAAATAAAGTTAAATACTTGTCTCCAATCTTATTCCAAGTATAATTTAATTCGAAATAATTATACACTTCACTTTCTGGATAAGATTTAGTTCCATTTAATATATCTACACAATATTTAGCAAATCCATTGCTATCATCTGCAACAGGAATAAGATGATTAGCATAATATGTTCCTTCAACACCCACTGATGTTGATACAATAGGCTTTTTAAAACTTATTGCTTCAAGAAGCTTAACTTTAACTCCACCACCATTTTTTAATGGTAAAACAACTAAGTCTGCATTATTATAATATTCTGAAACATCATCAACCATACCAGTTACGACAACGTGATCAGATTCTAAATTTTTAACCTCATCAACAGGATCTTTACCAACAATATAAAAAGTTAGATTTGATAATCCTTCATCTTTTAGCAATTTTGGCATTACTTCTTTGCTAAACCATGTAACAGCCTCTATATTTGGTCCATATGACATTTTACCAACAAACACTATATTTATTCCTTTGTGTGTACTGTGTTTAATTTCATGCTTATCTGCACCAACTGGTATAAGAACTGCTTGCTTATGATTAATAATGCCATTATCAATCATAAATTTCATATCTTTCGAAGAAACAAAAGTAACTCTTGAAAATTTATGTTTTTTAAATAAATTTCTTTCATAATGTTTTAATCTATAGCTATCTACAAAATATGCCAGTTTGTTTAGAACGTTCTTATGGCTCTTTGCTATTGTTCTATAAACCTTCCATTCAATATTGTGCTCATTTAAAACTATAGGAATATCACAATTCAATTTTTCTAAACAAGCACACATATGGGGAAAATCCACATTAATAACATCAATATGATTATCATCAATACATTTTTTTAAATCATTCTCCATCTCAGATATTACTCGAGAAGAAACTGTGAAAGGATATTTCCATAACTTTAGAATTCCTGAAATCTTATTTTTATTTCTGCTATAAGCATGCACTTCTTTACAATATTTTTTTAGTTCTTCAACATATGTTAATTCATTATCATTATCATATGGATAGAACAAGTAAATATCTTCTGTTTTAGAAATCTGTTCTAAGCGTTTATAAACACCAATTCTTCCTCCGGTATTAGCAGGAAGAATTGATTCCAGTGTTATCCAAAGAATTTTCACGTTACCAACTCCATTTTTATTCTATATTTAATAAATTTTCAAAATTATTTTTTGCTACTTCCCAAGTGAAATTATGTAAAATATAATTTCTCGCACAAGATGACATATCATGTTGTAATTTTTGATTATTTAAGATATTTAATATACAGTTTGCAAATCCAGAGTATGTATCTTCAATAAACCAATCTACACCATTAACTGCATTTATATTTTCTGCTCCAATTGTAGTTGTAACAACAGGTAATCCCATTGCCATTGCTTCGAGATTTTTTGTCTTAATTCCGCTTCCAAATGTCATTGGGCAAACAAAAACCTTACTTTTTGCAAGATAATCCCTAACATCATCTACTCTTCCAGTAAATTCTACATTACTTGAGCTGTAAGACAATAATTTATCTGATGCCCCACCACCTATAATTGAAAATAACGTATCTGGTTGCTTTTGTAAGACTAAAGGGAATATATTTTCTATAAAATTGATTACTGCATTTTCATTATGAGCAACATTTAAAGCGCCTAAAAATGAAATAATATTTCTATTTTCTAAATTCTTGACAGGAAAAAAATAATCTACATCGACTCCTATTGGTACTGCCACTGCTTTATTTTCCTTTAATTGTGAATTAAATTCCTTTACTTCTTTCTCTGCAACAAATACAGTTTTATCACAACTCTTGCCTATTTCTAGCTCATACTTATCGAGCAATTTTATTTCTCTCTTTAATACAAAAACTTTTAATGGTTTTAATAGGGCTATTTTTTGCAAAAATTTTGGAATTGTATATATAAATGCACCATAAGGATTAACATTTTCAATATCTGTATTTAATTGTCTTTTATACCTTAATGAGATTCTATCATCCAAGTCTGCTATACTGTAGATGTCTCTGTCTCTTATATACTCAGTACATCGAACCATATCACTAATAATTATTTTTGGTTTTTCACTTTCGACAAGATTATCGATTTGATTCATTGCACGCTTACTTAAAAACAACGATACTTGCAAAGGTACTTTTCCTTTGATTATCGATTTAAAAATAATATTGTTAATTTTTTCTTTTTTTAATGGTTTTTTTAATATTACTAATTTATCGATAAAATCCGGTTTTAAATTTGGATCATCTCCACTTTCTAAGAAAGCAGCTACAACTAGACGATACCCTAATTCCTGTGAAAGAATCTTACAATAATGATATAAAGAAGTTTTGCGTCCTGAAACAGCTGGAAAAGGAAGTCTTGGCATGACAAAGAGTATTGTTTTTTCTTTATTCATCCTCTATTTCTCCATAAAAATAATCTTCTAACATCAGACACAGACAATGATAAACAGGTAAGTGCAATTCTTGAATCATATACGTTTCGGTTTCAGGTACTTTAATGCATACATCTGCTATTTCAGATAGCTTACTCTCTTTTTGTCCAGTAAGCCCTATTACTTTCATTCCCTTTGCATGTGCTGTAACTGCAGCATATAGAACATTTTTACTGTTTCCACTCGTAGAAATACCTAAAAAGATATCCCCCGCATTACCAAATCCGTTTACTTGTTGAGCAAAACATAATAACGGTTCACAATCATTCATATATGCCGTTGATAGTGCTAAATGCCCATCTAAAGCAATTGCGGGTAAAGCTCCCTGTAAATTTTTAGATAACACAAGACCTAATTCTTCATCTTCTTGAATTAATTTACTTTTAAATTCTTTATCTAGTTTTCGAGGCAACTTAAAACTTTTCATTAGTTCCCCTACAACATGTTCAGAGTCAGCAGCTGATCCACCATTGCCTGCTACTAAAAGCTTGTTTTCGTTTGCATAAGACTCTTCCAACAAATAATAAGCATTTAAAATATCATCTTTACAAGATTCTAAAGCAGGATATCTTTCTATTAACAAATCAACATGTAATAATATTTTTTTCATATTTCTTCCTACCACTCTATTAACAAACGAAAATAATGAATCTACAGTCAAATCCTGTCCATAATCTTCACTTCCAATTAATGCAGTTCTACATCCAGCATTCTTTCCAGCTTGAATATCATTCTTTCCATCACCAATCATCCATGATTGTTCTAAATCAATATTTAGATCTTGCGCAGCCTTGAATAACATGCCTGGTTTTGGCTTTCTACATTCACACTCAAACTTTAATTCTTTAATTTCTCCCTCATATCCACTATCAGGGTGGTGCGGGCAGAAGTAAATGCCATCTAAATATGCACCATCTTCTCCAAGAAGAGTTTCCATTTTATTATGGATTTCTTGCAAACCTTCATATGTTACTTCACCTCTAGCAATTACAGGTTGATTTGTAACAACAACAGCTAAATATCCTGACTGATTGATTGTCTTAATAGCTTCAGAAACTCCTTCTAACAATTCAAACTGTTTTGTATCTCTCAAGAAACCTACATATTTATTAATTGTACCATCACGATCAACAAATATAGCTTTTTGTTTATTTTTAAGATTTCTTCCTTCCACAATGCCGTTTTTAAAATCCTTGCATACCCCTTCAAATCTATCAGGAGTTCCCATATCTTTTACATATTCAGGACTATCATAACAGTACATTGTACCAGTACCGCATAACGGTTTTAATACTTGTCTATCTAAATCTACTTTTTCTGTAGTAAATTGCATATTTAAAACTTCTGGACTAATAACATGCAAACCTGCATTCACTCTATTCTGATAGAATTTTGGTCTTACATCTTCTTTAGCAAGCCATTTTTCCACTTGTTTATCTTTATTTGCAATAATCAATCCACTATCATAAGGATGATTATTAGGATGCGTAAACAAAGTTACTAACCCTTTGTGTTCTTTATGGAAGTTTACAAAGCGATTAAAGTCCACATTAAACATTGCATCAGCATTTAACAAAAGAAAATCCTCTGTTAATTTATCCTTTAATTGGAATAATGCACCTGCATTTCCTAATGGTTGTTTTTCCACAAAATAGTCAATATGAACTCCTAACTGAGACCCATCGTTAAAATAGTCCATAATCACATTTGCCTTATAACCTACAGTCAAAATAATATCCGTAAATCCCTGTTCCTTTAAAGAACAGATTTCTCTTTCCAACACCGGAACTCCACACACTGGTATCATTGGTTTAGGAATATCTGGAAACAATTCTGATATTCTTGTACCTTTACCTCCAGCCATAATCACTACTTTCATATTATTTTTCCTCCAAAGGCACATAAGTTTCTGGTGTATAATGGATTACTCTTGTACCTCCATCTTCAAACTTAAATGGAATATGCATTAGATCTTTCATAGCTTCTTTTACAGCATCCTGGCATTCAGGCTGAACATAGAACACCAAGAAGCCTCCACCACCAGCACCTAGTAATTTTCCACCTAATGCACCAGCTTTCATACCTTTATCATATAACTCATCAATGTTATTAGTAGAAACAGCTGATCCTGTTTGTTTTTTTAAATTCCATGTATGATCCAACATTCTTCCAAAATCATCTAAATCAGCAGCACTATCAGTTAATATATTTTCCGCTTTATCTACCAAAGATAACATTTCAAGGTATCTTTTTTCCTTAGCTTCTCGTGTTTCAATTGATCCAGCATTTGCCTTTTGTACATCAGATGAAAATCTAGTAAATCCCGTAAAAAACATCATTAAATTATTATTTAATTGTTTCTTTCTTTCCGGCGAAATAATTACAGGTAAAACATCATAAGTACCATCTGTATTAAAATTAATTCTGTTAAATCCACCAAATGAGGCGGCTATTTGATCTTGCCAACCACCAGCTTCATCACATAGAACTCGTTCAAGATAAATAGCTTCATCAGCTAATTTTCTCTTGTCTGCATATTTGCCTTTTAAAGCATAAAATGCATTCAACATTCCTACCGCAAATGATGAACTAGTACCTAGTCCACTTCTAGCAGGTAAGTCAGCTTCATATGTCAAACGAATTTCATGCATATCTAACATCTGCATTGCATTACGAATCGCTGGATGCTCAATATCATTTACATTTGTTACTCGTTCTGTACGCGAATAAGAAAGTTCAGTACTATAGTCAAAAAACCTAGGTAAATGTCTAACATTGACATAGCAATATTTATCAAATGTAGTGGATAAAACAGCTCCTCCATGTTTTTTAAAAAAGCTTTCTATATCTGTACCACCACCAAAAAAAGACATTCGAAATGGTGTTTGTGTAATAATCATAATATATATTCTCCTTTTGTTTTCTTTTAATTTTAAACCGCACCTTTTTTACATACTACAACTAGTACAGTTTTTAATAGAATCTTAATATCTAAACCAAGATTCCAATTCTCAATATAATATTTATCAAGTTTAACTACTTCTTCAAAATCTATAATTTCACTTCTTCCACTCACTTGCCACATTCCAGTTATACCTGGTTTTATAGCTAGTCTTGCAAAGTGTTGATACTCATATAGATTTGTTTCTGATATTAAAGGAGGTCTAGTTCCTACAATAGACATATCTCCTTTTAATACATTAAAAAATTGTGGAAATTCATCTAAACTTGTTTTGCGAATGAATTCACCAACACCTGTTTTATGAGTTCCATCCGACATGACTTTATTTCCAATAACTCGAGGATCAAAATCAAGTTTAAACATTTTACCATCCCCAAGCTTATTGTCTTTCATTAATTCTGCTTTTCTTTCTTCCGCATCTAAGTACATACTGCGAAATTTATACATCTTAAATTTCTTGCCATTCTTACCAACACGTTCTTGTGAAAAGAAAATGGGGCCTGGACTAGCAATATAAATTGCAGGTCCTATAAAGATACAAATAATTAATGTTAATATGCATCCTAATAAACCACAAACAATATCAAATATTCTCTTTAAGAACAATTCATTTAATGAAGCATAATTTATACTTGTAGTAAGAACCGTATAATCCCCAATCTTTTCAACAAACTGTTTCTTACCAGGTGAATTAACAACCTTAGCTAAATTCATATGTACTGTAATACCAGCCTCTGTTAATTGTTCAATCAAAGTATTTGGATAAGCAATTTCTTTAGGTAAAACAATTAATACTTCATCTACCCATTCTTTACATGCATACATACCAACTGTTTCATTATTTGCTACTACAGAAACATTATTAATTTGATTTCCAATCAAATCCTTATCTAATAATGCAAAACCAACAATGTCATAACGAGAATAATTATTCTTTTCAACATTCTCAATTACTTTATCTGCAATCGTACTAGATGTGACTATTAATAGTTTTCTTCTCTTACCACTATTCACACCCTTTTTTATATGAGTCTTCCACAGTTCTCTTAATATATATGTCAATATAAAATAAATGCCGATTGTTAAGAATAAAATAAATCTTGAAAAGAAAACTCCCTTTTGAACTGTAAACAAATATAAAACAGCCAATAAGCAAACAATAAAGCTATGTTTTAATGTTTTTACAAACTCTTGATAATGCCCTCTTTTTAATACACCCTTTAATGTACCAAAAATCAGTAAAACCATTAAATCTGCTGCTTCTAATATGATAGCCATATTCCTATATAAGAAATTATTATATAGGTGTATATTTCCATTCTTAATAAAATAAGCCACGACAAATGCAATTTGCAAACATATCATATCAAGAATGATAAAATCGATATGTTTCAACCACCCATTTGTATTCTTCCTATACATATTATTCTCCCATTCCTATAAACATAAAAAAAGCTCATTAGAATTTTACAAGCCTTAATAAGCAATAAAATATGAAATTTTAGATACATTTCTCCCTATCCAAACCCTGATAGAAGATAAACGAATCAATTAAAAATGCGGTAAACCAGCTATTTCTAACATCATCTAAATGTAGCATTTTTATTCCTATTACCTTACAACAGTCATACTTATTCCATGATAAAACTATTGTCTAATAATTTTATCCTATATATATAATATGTCAATTACCATTTAATACCTGAAAATTCACATAAAAAGCACAAAAGTTAAAGATATACTTTATTTAAAAGAAATATTAAAAATATAGAGAAGCAAAATAAATTTTATAAAATTTGCTTTACATATCGATTAATTTCATGAATGCAATCAATTGAATTTATAACCAATTAAATGTAAACGCATACACGTATTGAGCGAGTTCAATATAAATCAAAGCCTCCACTCTTGTGATATGTGAAGGCTCTGTTTATTCTTATTTAACTTTTAACATTTTTCTTCTTTATTAAGATATACATTATCACTGCAATACTAGATATCATTGACAAATAATACATTGAGGTTAAATTTGATACACCTGTTACAACTTTTGCTTCTGTTTTCGCAGATTCTTTATTTGCTTTGGTTTCAATGTTTATACTTGTGTTCTTATCAGAAGCACCTGCATGTTTAATTTTATCTTTATTCGAAGTATTAACTGAATGTAAGGGTTCTTTCTTTTCATCATTACTTGGATGATTAGTTACTTCAGGTTTTATTTGTTGTAACTTGTTTTCTAAGATTGTAAATATATCATTCTCAATGATTTCATACTTATAATTTCTTGATTTACTTTTTACGGTAAGTTTATAATTGCCAACACCTTCGCCAACTTCTCTTGTTAATATGTAATCATCTGTTTCTAATACTGGATCCTTTTCTCCAACATACTTTTGATACTTATTTAATCTTAGATGTACTGTTTTAGGAAGAATCGTAACCTTGAATGGAATGGATTCATAATAATTAGAATCAACATTGAAACTTACAATGTATTCTCCAACATTCTTAAATGAAATTGGACTAATAGAATCCACTTTACTATCAATCACGATATCAGAACCTGTATAAACATATTCAACATCTGGATGAGTAATTGTTGTTTTAACTATTTCTACATCCTTCTTATTCTTTGGCTCAAATTCAAATTTGTAGTTATCATCATAATCTGTTTTAAAATCACCGTTTACATAAGAACTTAATATAAATTCATAGTCACCATCATACTCACATAAATATCGATTTTCTTCTGGATCTCCTGGTCTCCAATCTTTGTTATATTTTACTTTCACATGAACTACTTTTGGAGTAATTTCATACTCAATATTACTGCCATCCGAATAAATAGCTCGATACCTTCCACAATCCATTGGAGCTTCAGATACATGTATACCATCATCAAGTAGGTAATATGCAAACGCTCCCTTAATCTCTATCTGGTGACCCGTATATTCAAAAGATAACACCTCCTCATCTGCTTGTATACCCATTGGTATACAAAACATAAAAAGCGCCAATAATACACCTAATAATTTTTTCATACCCTTTTGTTCCTTTCTATAGGTAATACTTTATACTTACTATATCATGGAACATTTGGTAATTGATTCAAATTGTTAATAAATGCAAACAAACGATTAATTTGTGCAAACTTTTTATAACTGTATGATCATATTATGCTTTATATACATTGTTTTGATATTTCTTGTTCAATTATTTCTATAACCAAAAATAGAGTTCAGCAATCACTGAACTCTAACTTACTATTTCTTCAACAATACATTTACCATGTTCACAATATCATGACCATAGCTCTTAGAAGTAGCCCATCCATATCCATTTGGATTTTCTTTAATTCCTAACCATTCCACATATTGAGCAATACCACGCTTCACTAAATTGAATCTTGGATCCACACATGGATTTGTTAATGGGGATACGGAACCATAAGCTTTTAGATGTTGAATCTGAGCACGAATACCCATTCTTACATTGCTAAAGCTAGCTCCATGAACTGCTCCAGTTGCACCAATACCTGCAAAGTTATATTGGTTTGGAAGAACGTCTCCACCATATTTTAAGAAACCTGTTTCTTTCATACATTGTGTAAAGGCAACTTCAGCTCTAACACCCTCAGCCGTTGCTTCTTCATAGAAGATTTGAGCAAATTGGTTGATTGTACTAGCTCCACCCTTAGCTAAACATCCATCATATTTACCGTTGTATTTTGCTTTAAATGTATCATAACCTAACGCATTCGCATTGTAGTAACGAACCATTTGAGCCACTGTAGTTTGACTAGTACCCATGATCTGCATCAAACCACCCGTTGCATTCGTATTAATATATTCAAACACCCATTTTTGTGCATTTGTGTTATTTGATGTATATAGCTGAATGTTTGAACATCTACGGATTTTACCATCTTTTACATCCAAGACCATAGTTGAATTCAAGGCAGAAACAATACGTAAATTTTGATTATTATCAAACATTACAATCCATTTTTGATTGTAGTCGTTCGTTTGTTTTTGTTGATAAACGTTAGCCGTTATACCACTACCACTAGCTGTCAAATACATACCTGAACCAACATTTTGGAAAGAAACATATCCAGTTGAATCATGTGTAATTTTCCATTTTTGTGCATTTGTTTTATTTAATGAATACAACTGAACGTTTGCACCACCATACAGACTTCCATCCGCAACATCTAACGCAAATCCAACATTTTGATTTTTGATGTAATAAACACCATCAGCCATACGATCCTTATTTTGACTGGCATACGAATCACAACGCTCACGCTCTGTTACATATTTATTAAAAGTCCATTGTTGTGCTGCTGTATTATTACTCTTATATAGTTGAATATTAGAGCCAGAATAAACAGAACCATTTCTAATATCTAAAGCAAAACTTGTATCTATCGCAGAAACAATTGAATATCCGGAACCACTCTGTTGTACAATCCATTTTTGTGCACGAGTACCGTTTGATGCGTATTGATGAATATTTCTACCATTTTTTGTGATAGCTCCATCTAAGTCAATTACTTTACCCGAATTAATATTTGTGAATGTGACAAAACCTTGAGAATCATGACTCACTCTAAATGCTTGTGCTTGTGTTCCATTACGTAAGTATAATTGAACATTCGCGCCATTTCTTGTTGAAGCTGAATTAACATCTAAAGTATAATTACTGTTTTTTACACTATTGATCTCGTATACACCATCGGCTAATGTGTTCTTGTTTTGTGCCGCCAAATTATTGATTCTTTCATCTTTACTTACATACTTAGTAATATTCCATCTTTGTGAATTTGAACCTGTTACAGAATGCAATTGAATATTACTTCCATTTCGAACAGATCCACTATTTAAATCAAGAATATAGTTTGGATTTATTGCAGACATCACAACATATCCATTACCATCTTGCTTTACAATCCATTTTTGAGCACGTGTACCATTGGAAGTGTATTGCTGTATATTACCTGCATCTTTTACAATTGCTCCATTTAAATCTAATACTCTTCCAGATTTTACATTTGTAAATGTTACATAACCTTGAGAGTCATGTGAAACTTTAAATTGTTGAGCTGCCGTATCATTTGCTTCATATAATTGAATATTGGCTCCATTTGATGTTGAGCCATCTTTTACATCTAATACATAATTAGAATTTAATAAAGTCGAAATCGTATATGTACCATCTGCTAAAACATTTCTTTTTTCCGCTGCTAACGTATCTATATCAGCATTTTTAGCTTGTAAACCCAATGCACTTACAATCCCCTTCGCATCCGCAATACCAAGTTGTTGTAACTTAGCATTTGAACCTAAATATTTATCAAACTCTTCTTTATTACTAATAAAACAATGTTCAACAATCAATCCCGTGATATTTGCTTGTTTTGCATAACGGATGACTCCATAATAATCTTGATCACTACTGTTTGGATTTGATGAAGTTGTACCATCCGTATAGTTACGTATCTTAATACCACGATCATATAAACCTAATGCAGCTAATTGACTTTGAATCGCCTTAGCTAGATTCTGTCCATTACTAGAAAGGTTCTTATTGCCACTTGTATTTGGATAATAAACTTCTGCACCATGAGCTGCTGAATTTTGGGCAGAATTAATGTGAATACTAATAAAGTAAGAAGCACCTGCTTTTTTAGCTACTTCCACACGATTTTTCAAATCCATAGCCGCTTCTTCACTTAAACGAGTATCTGTAGTTCTAGTCATAACTACATTTACATCATATTTCGATAATTCTTCCTTACAATATTGAGCAATCTTTAAAGTTAAATCCGATTCCTTTGCCCCAAATGCAGTAGCACCAGAATCACTACCACCATGTCCTGGATCCAAACAAATTGTCATTCCACCAGTCGCATGTCTTGAAAACTCATCTACTGACATTATAGCCGGTTGACTCGCAACCCCATTCACAATCTCTTCTTCAGCCTTATTTACATCCGTAACTTCAATAACACCTTCTGAACTTATTGAATCCTCTGTTAAATCCGGTAACGTTGCATCATACCCATCATATTCTTGATCCACACCAAACTTAACATCCATTTCTAAATCACTAAAGTTTAAATAATAAGCTTGTCCATTATATACATAATGAAGTGTAGTCACACTATATTGTCCTTTTTCTTCTTCAGTAAACACTCTAGAAAATTTCACTAAATTATCAACTTGTTCAGAACTCTCTAAATCAAAAGTAGACCCATCCTCTTTTTGAATGGTCAATCTAAAATCTGAATACCCCTCTGCATTATTTAATGAAAGAACAAAGTTTTCTGTTTCTCCATTTGATAATACGGGATTATCGACCAAGAAATATTCCATCATATTCGAATCACCCAATTGCTCTTCTTCCACAACTGGCTCTTTCTCAACAACTGGAACTTCTTCCTCTTCTACAGTAGGAACTTGCTCTTCTGTAGTCTCTTCTTCTGTTTGTGTTTCTTCTACAATAGGCCCTTCTTGTGTAATTTCATCATCTGCACGAACTGTATACATATTATTCAATGTTGATACAGACATAAATACACTTAATACGAGAGCCAAAAGTGGTTTTAATTTTTTTGCCATTTTTCTATCCCTCTTCCAATAAATCTATTTTAAATGAATATTTAAAATATTTCAATCTAACCAAAAAATAACCAGACACTTTTGTGCCTGGTTATAAAATTAGATTTTTGTTAGTTTAAATTTCTGAGCATTTGTGCCATTACTTTGATATAGTTGTATATTTTGTTGGTTTTTAACAATCCCTGCATTAATATCTAATACGTAGTTCGCATCTAAAGCAGATACAAATGTCAAACTACCATCTGTATTCTTCTTCGCAATCCATTTCTGAGCATAGGTGTTATTAAGTTCATATTGCCAAATATTGGCACCATTATTCACACTCGCATTTGAAACGTCAAGTGCTTTATTAGATCCAACATTAATAAATGTGATATAACCTACTGAATCCTTTTTTACTTTCCATTTTTGTGCATTAGTATTATTTGATTTGTAAACTTGTAGGTTACCACAATTTGACTTTGAACCACCATCAATATCTAACACATAATTAGGATTTGAATAACTTGTAACTACATACGTTGTTTCTTCAATACTAGAATTGTATTGTTTAGCCATGTTATTTAATTTTTCACGTGGAGATTCATATTTTGAAAAATACCAACGTTGTGCAGCCGTATCATTTGATTTATAAGCCTGAATATTTTGATAATTTCTTGTCAAAGCAGAATCTAAATCCAAGACATAGCTTGTATTTAACGCAGACATAATTTTAAAACCTTTGTTTTGTTGTACTACAATCCATTTTTGAGCATATGTATTATTAGAAGTATATTGACTAATATTCTGTCCATTATAAGCAGATCCATCTTTGACATCGATTGCTTTTCCTGAACCAATATTTATAAACGTAACATACCCTTTTGAATCGTGACTGACTTTCCATCCTTGTGCTAAAGTACCATTACTTTGATATAGTTGAATATTACCAAAATTTACTTTAGAACCACCATTTACATCCAATACATAACTTTTATTTATAGATGAATGGATTGTATAAGTACCATCACTTAATGTGTTTTTGTTCTTTGATGCTAATGCATCCATTTCTTCACGAAGATTTTTTACTTTCAACAATTTCCATGCTTGTGCAGAACTACCATTTACGGTATAAAGTTGAACTTTATTACCATTGTCTAATTTTGCCCCATTCAAATCAAATACATATCTAGAATCCCAAGCTGAAGAAATAATCCACTGTCCATTACTATTTCTAGTAAAAATGAATTGACCTGCTTTTGAAGAAGCATTTACGCCTTGAATTAATGAATTATAATTTCCCATTGTGTTCCAATCTGTACTAATACCTACATATAAATTAGAACCAACATTCTTAATTGTATAGTAGCCATTTTGATTTTTATTCACTACAAATTGTTGTGCTTGCGTACCGTTCCAATTATAAATTTGAATACTAGCACCAGATGCTTTTGAACCATCTTTTATATCAAGTACTTTATTACTATTTAATGAAGAAATAATTTCATAAGTTCCATTAGACATTTCATCCTTAATAATGTCAAAAGAAACATTCAATGTACCTGTAAAGGCATTAATACCAATAATAATGGCTGTACCTTTACCTAAATTTACATTATTCGAATAAACAACTTTATAATCTCTTCCTTGAACCAATGCTGTATTTTTCAATGAAAGATTTACTTCTGGTTCAACATTATTACCTGTATAATAAACACTTCCTACATGAGCATTTCCCTTAGAAACATCTAGATATAAATTTTGATCTCTAAGTTTACCTAACGAGAAGAATGGACCACCATTCTTTCTATCACTACTATCCCATGATGGATGATTGAAGACCTCACTAATATGTACACGACCATTACGTGAACTTGTATATGGATCATATACTGTTGTATAGCCCTGTGCATCTAAACCAAATAATAATATTTCATGCGTTACACCATACCATGGACAGAATTTTCCGCCACCAACAGCCGCCGCAATCATATTCCCCTTTAATAATTCTTGTTTAGCTGATTCCACATTTAAATTATTCTTATAACTCAAGCCAAATTTATTCGCAACAAACTGCCAAGACTCTCCACCAGTACCAATGGAACTTGTGTTGAAGTAACCAGCATTATGCAAAATTTGACCAACTTGATAAGGCGTATAGTTTGTACCATTGATTGTATTTACGATCATAGTAACCGTAGTAGGAACACATCCTGAACCACCAAAACGGTAACCACCAACCGTATTCCAAGCCCATCTTCCATCATTTTGGCAGAAGTAAGAAACACCATTCCAACTTGCTTTTGTAATGAAGCCATTACCATCTGTTTGATATGTTACTTTATCAACTGTAAAAGAACCACTCATTCTTCTACCCAAATTGTCATAGTATTTCACACTATTTCCAATATTCACAAAGCCAACAGATAAACTACCATCTTCCTTGAAATTGTACCAATATCCATTTGCCTGCTTTTCACCAACACTCTGCAATCCTTTATCGAAATAATAAACTTTCCCCTCTAAATTTATCATTCCACTATAAGCAGCTCCATTATCTAAATAGTAGTGTAATTTACCATCTTCTTTTCTTAAAGAATATACGGCAACACCCGTTTCTTGATCATGAAGAACTTGTAAACCCGTCTGCATCATACCAGACTCATTAAAATAATATGAATCTGTACCAATTGTTTTAAAACCTGTTACCTTGTTTCCATTCTCATCAAAATAATATTTTTGACCATCAATCTCTGCAAAACGATTCGTAACATAAGCACCATCTTTAACATACTGTAAAGAATCACTTGACCAACCCTCAGTTAATTTAGCACTGGCATCACTACCACCACCAACTGTTGTAGTCTCTTCATCTTCTTTTGGAACATCTGTTTCTTCCGTGTTTTCAGGAACATTTGTTTCTTCAGTGTTTTCAGGAACATTTGTATCTTCAACAACCGCATCAATAACATCTGTTAATTCATCTTGATTTTCTACAGGTGCAGTCTCTTTTACAGGCTCAACACTTGTTTCTTCAGCATGAACGATAGTATCTGCAAAATTATAACTCATAACCGCTGCAAGAACGGCAAAACCAACTTTAGCAATATCTCTATTATTCATTACGTATAACCCTCCATGGGTTCTATTTTATACCGATATTGGAAGCGTTACAATTATCAAACGTTACTAATCCATTCAAAGAAAAATAAAAAGCTTAATATACATATGTATATTAAGCAAGTTCTTTTAAATATCGAGCCAATGCATCCTGCCAAGTAGGTAGTGGTTTAAAACCATTTTCTACAAGTTTAGATTTATCTAAACGAGAATTAAATGGACGAGCTGCCTTAGATAAACCATATTCTTCTGTTGTTACAGGATTTACTTTTGTTGTATATCCAGCTTGTTTAAAGATTTCACACGCAAAATCATACCAGCTGATATATCCACCTTCATTTGTTGCATGATAATAACCATATTTATCGGTTTCAATCATGTCAACTAATAATCTAGCTAAATCAAAAGTATAGGTTGGCGTACCAATCTGATCATTTACTACTCGTAATGTATCAAATTTCTTTCCTACATTTAACATGGTCTTAATGAAGTTATTTCCATTCTTTCCAAATACCCACGCAATACGAACAATGAAATATTTAGATAACGTATTTGAAACAGCTAGTTCTCCACCTAGTTTAGTCTTTCCATAAACATTTAATGGTTTATAATCTTTACAATCCGGTTGCCAAGGCTTAGTTCCTTGTCCATCAAATACATAGTCTGTAGAAATATAGACCATCTTCGCATCTACTTCTTTACAAGCATCCGCAATATTCTGAGTTCCATCCACATTGATAGCTTTAACCTTAGCCTGTTTATCTTCATCTTCTGCTAAGTCTACTGCCGTCCATGCCGCACAGTGTACAACTACATCTGGATTTACTGCTTTAATTGTATTCATTACAGCCTCTTTATTTGTGATATCCAAAGATACATATTCAGCTGTAGTTACATAAGAACCATCCTGAATACCACTATAACTTTCAGCTAAGTCTGTACCTACTCCAACATATCCTCTAGAAGCCAATTCATTCATTACATCATGACCTAATTGTCCAGCCACACCTGTCACAAAAACTTTCATTCTAATTCTCCTTCAAACCTTTTCAATAATTCAATCCATCTCTTATATGCATTCTCTTTACTAAACTCGTCAAAGTTTTTAAGTGCATTTTTTGAAATGTTTATTAATAATTCTTTATCATTCATTAATTCAGCCGTTCGATTCACAATATCTTCAACCGTATTTTCTACAAAACCATCTTCCTTATCATGAATCACTTCAAAAACACCGTCTCCCCAATTTGTAGAAATGGTAGGTACACCTTTGGCCTTAGCTTCAATAATTGTCATACTCATTCCTTCAAAATCAGAAGTTAACCATAATAAAGAATAGTTATCGAAAATATTTTTATCATTACAGAAACCACATAAATGAACATTTTCACTTAAGTCATTTTCTTCAATTAGTTTCGCAATATCATCAACTAAGACTCCTGTACCATACATATCGAGTGTAAAATCAGGAATCTGTTTCTTCAATTGCTTTGCACACTCAATCATTTTCGGAAGATTCTTTTCTTTTCCAAATCGTCCCATATAGATAATTTTATGTTTTCTTATCTTTTCACCAATACTTACCGTATCATTGAAAAGTTCTTTATTAATAAAGTTATAAGAATATGTAGAGTTAAAATATTTACTTGCCTTTTCCATATCAGACTTTGTTCTAAAAACAGTGATGTATGGTTTTGACATCAATTTACTTTGAAGTCTTCCTAATTTATTAGTTCCCCAAAAATACTCAAACTTTGTATGTATTTCCAATATAAATCGATTTTTTGAACTCATAAACATAGCAGCTGCAGGAGAAGAAACGATGATAATATCTTCTGAAGAAAAGAACTTTTTCATTTTAATACGTGATATGGGTATATAACAGAAATAACATAACAATTTAAATAACTCTTTCAACAATAAAAGCAACTTAAAGCTTTTCAAACTATCCGATATAATTTCCATCCTAGGAAAGAAATCGTGTTTTGAAACATTTATGATTTCACAATCCGAAAACATATCATGTCTAGTAAGATTAGAATTAATGATACTAATAACCTTAATTGTATAGTCATCTTTTAATAATTGTATTAATGATGCATATGCTGAGACAAGTCCACCAGCTTCATTTGAATGTAATTTATCAAAAACAATATAGATGTTTTTCATTTTAGCCCCTATCTAATACTTTACTAATTACTTGTCTATCTTTATTCATATCAAATTTACGTGCAAACATATATTGTCCATTCATAAAACAATCCATGTCCTTAACACCTAATGTTTTTGGACTGGCATTCAATCCTTCAAAAACAATGTATCTTGAATTATATTTTAATACTTTATCTTTATACTTTGAATTCATCAAGAGTACTTGAAAGAAATGTTCATCTGGACATGCTGTATATTTAAATTTAGAACAGTAATCATTCTCGCGAATATACGACAAGATATATTTCATACAATCATAAGTAATACTAAACCATGAAGACCCTTTATACAATTCAAATCCTTTAAAATTTTTTCTTCGAACAAAAGGCATTTGAATTAAACGAAGAACTATATCAGTCAATCGATACAATTTCTTTCGATTGTTTGGATTTTCTCTAAAGAAAGAATATTGCGTTAATCTCCATTTATAGCTATCAATATCATTCACTTCTACAAATTGTTTATCTGCACCTTTACTTTCAATATACGCATCCATTTGCGCATGTGACATTAAAGGTAGATCCTGCCCACTTATAAAATGAATATAATCATATATTCTTTCAGTCGATTCAACCAATTCAAGCAATTTAAGAGTCGCTTGAACTTGACTAAAACCAGACCAGTTTACACTTATTCTATCTTCAACAAAGAAAATATTGGGTTTATTTTTATACATTTCTTTTAGATTTTGGTATAAAGCTTCTTGTTTTTTATCAACATGAATATAAACATCTCCAAAATGAAGAGCAGTTACTAAGACTTGTAACTGCTCCATATTTGTATGCACGCTCATTATAAAAGCATGTCTTAACATAAAGATTATTCCTTAGCTCTTCCTTTTTCTACATACATCTTTTCAAAATAGTTTTGGTATTCACCACTAATGATGTTTTCCCACCATTCTTTATTGTCTAAATACCATTGAATTGTCATTGGAATACCTGTATCAAATGTATATTTTGGTTTCCATCCAAGTTCTGTTTCCAACTTCGTAGGGTCAATCGCATAACGCATGTCATGACCTTTTCTATCTGTTACATACGTAATTAAGCTTTCAGGTTTGTTTAATGCATGTAATACAGTTTTCACAACTTCTAAGTTTGTTCTTTCGTTGTGACCACCCACATTATAAACTTCACCAACACGTCCCTTACGAACAATTAAATCGATTGCTACACAGTGATCATATACATGTAACCAGTCACGTACATTTTCACCAGTTCCATATACTGGAATTGTTTCATCATTTAATGCACGAGAAATAATTAATGGAATTAATTTTTCTGGGAAATGATAAGGACCATAGTTATTTGAACAACGACTAATTGTTACTGGCAAACCATACGTTCTGTGGTATGCAAGTACAAACAAGTCAGCACTTGCCTTCGCACTTGAATAAGGACTTGAAGTGTGAAGTGGAGTGTTTTCAGTAAAGAACAAGTCTGGACGGTCTAATGGTAAATCACCATATACTTCGTCTGTTGATACTTGGTGATATCTTTGAATACCATACTTAACACAAGCATCTAATAATGTTGTTGTACCCATTACATTTGTCTTTACAAAGATTTCAGGATCTTCAATACTACGGTCAACATGACTTTCAGCCGCAAAGTTAACTACGACATCAAATTTTTCTTTTTCAAACAAATCCATGATAAATTCACGATCTGCAATATCACCCTTGATAAACTTATAGTTAGGCTTATCTTCTACAGGCTTACAAGTCTCTAAGTTACCTGCATATGTCAATTTATCCAAGTTCACAATCATATCCTCAGGATATTTATTTACCATATAATGTACAAAGTTTCCACCAATGAAACCAGCACCACCCGTTACTAAAATTTTCATATTTTTATTCTCCTTCATATACAAATTGATTGTTTGACTCTTCTAAAGTAGGTCCAACCTGATCTTTTTCACTCAAGACAGGCTCAATACCATTTAATAATGAACCCCAATCCACATTACAAGTTGGATCATCATAACGCATTCCACCTTCTGATTCTTTATTGTAGACATTATCTACTTTATATCTAAACTCAACATTATCCGTTAAAGTTAAGAATCCATGCGCAAATCCCTGAGGAATAAAGAACTGTCTATGATTCTCTTCACTCAATTCCACACTTACCCATTGACCAAATGTAGGACTCCCCTTACGAATATCCACAGCCACATCAATGACTGTACCCTTCGTACAAGAAACCAATTTACTCTGTGCATAAGGCGGATTTTGCCAGTGCAAACCACGAAGCGTACCCTTCTGCGCACTAAAAGACATATTGTCCTGTACAAAATCGACGGTAATACCCATCTTCTCATATTTAGGCTTCGAATACGTCTCCGTAAAATATCCTCTATGATCACCAAATACATCCGTATCAATAATCAATACGCCAGGAATCTTTGTTTCCGTTACCTTCATCACTATACCCCCAATTACTTAATATACTTACGATCCATGATTTTCTTCAAATAAGCACCATACTGATTCTTCTTATAAATTTCATACGTAGATGCCAATTCCTCATCACCAATCCAACCATTGTCATACGCAATCTCTTCAAGACACGCAATCTTACGATGCTGGTGCTCTTCAATTGTCTTCACAAAATTTGTCGCATCCACTAAAGACTCATGCGTACCCGTATCCAACCAAGTAAATCCATCGCCAAGTAAAGTGACATTCAATTCACCATTCTCTAAATAAATACGGTTCAAATCTGTGATTTCCAATTCCCCACGAGCACTTGGCTTCAAATTCTTCGCATACTCAACCACTTTATTATCATAGAAATATAGTCCTGTTACCGCATAATTTGACTTAGGACAAGCTGGCTTTTCTTCAAGACTAATCGCCTTACCCTCAGAATCAAATTCCACAACCCCAAAACGTTCAGGATCCTCTACATAATAACCAAATACGGTAGCCCCCACTTCATTTTCAGCAGCCGCACGAAGACGCTTCGTCAAACCATGACCATGGAAAATATTATCACCCAAAATCATCGCACAACTATCATTGCCAATAAACTCCTCACCCAAGATAAACGCTTGAGCAAGTCCATCTGGACTTGGCTGAACTTTATAAGAAAGCTCAATACCAAATTGATGACCATCCCCCAATAACTCTTGAAAACGAGGTGTATCATCCGGAGTTGAAATAATTAAAATCTCACGAATACCAGCCTGCATTAAAATTGACATAGGATAATAAATCATAGGCTTGTCATAAATAGGAAGTAATTGTTTACTAGTCACCTTAGTCAAAGGATACAAACGAGTACCACTACCACCAGCTAAAATAATACCTTTCATAATGTGTACCTCCATAATTGATTACATTATATCACATATAAACAATAAACCCTAACGTTACGTTAGGGTCAAGCTTTTTTCTTTAATAGCTTATAAATCGGTATAGTTAAATGCAATTTAACCAAACATTTATATACCTTATATTTAAAATCTAAGTCAGAATAATGTATTTTAATATTCTTTAATCCAGATTGATTCATAAACATTTTGATACGATCCAATCCATCTTCTGAATTTGGATTTTGTGTTTCCTGGTTAATTACACCAAACCAACACTTTAAATATAAATACAAAATGTCATTTTGCGATATTGTATAATTTGATTTTGAAGCAATTCTTTTTAGATTTGCCTCATAATTTAGAATATGATCCGTATATTTTTTATTATACGTTCTCATTACCGAAGTTTGTCTTTGGTAATAATGATATAAACAATCCGATTTAAAAACTACTTTTTTACAATACTGTAAATACTCAACATTAAATAAGAAATCCTCTCCAACACTTTGTCCCACTGGAAATTCAATCTTATTCATCTTTAAAATGTCTGCCCTATACACTTTATTCAAACAAAACTGTTTGACTTTTTCATCCATATTCTGTCTAATATACCATGTAAATCCAGCATTATCACACAAGTTTAATATTTCATCATTTAAATCATTTAACACAGTTTCATGATCATCATAAGTTAAACAATAATCAAAACACAATAAATCAAAATCTAAAGTTTGAATATACTCCATTATCTTTGGTAGATATTGCTCGTCCACAAAGTCATCGCCATCCACAAAAGTAACATATTTTCCTTTTGATAGGACTATACCTAAATTACGTGCCGAACTGACTCCACCATTTTCTTTCTTTATGTAATGAATATTTGGATAATTCTTTTCATGATTTTTTATCACTTCACAAGACCCATCTGGACTACCATCATCTACAACTAGTATTTCAACTCTATTATCTGATGTTTTTAATGAATTTAAACATTTACCAATATAATCCTGAACATTATAAACCGGTATAACAATTGAAAGTAAAATATCTGTTTCCATTCTTTTACCCCTTTATAAAAAGACTTTTTACAACATTAAATGTTGAATTAAATGTCTTTCGATCAAACAATACATTCACCAATAACACAAACACACTAATTGCGACAAAATAGATAATTCCATATTGGATCCACGTTAAGTAATTATAAATGTTTGGCTCCATTACTTGTTGTAGAAGGAATACAACTACAATGCTTGCGACTAAATTAAGAAATAATTTCTTAAACGTACTTAGACTCGATGTTTTTAAGATATGTTTATGTGCATAGAATATAAAATCAAACGTACGATACGAAAACGATAATACGCATCCTAAAAGAATACCATTCAATCCAAACATTTTACCAAACACAAACTGTCCTAGAACATTTAATGTCATTTCTAAAACAGCTCTCCATTTTGTTTCTTTAAAATGGCCCGCACTAGTAACAATGGTAGATGTTGGAATTCTTATATTATTGGCAATACCAACTAAAATAAACAATTTAGCAAGAGTAGGATAAATGTAATTAATATCTGTCATATTGACTGTATAGATTTCAATAAAAGGCATAATCAACAAATATGTACAGGAAAATAAAATCGTAATAACAATATAGTACACAAATTCATAAATATTAAATGTACGAATTAAAACATCTCTTTGCCCTTTAGCGATAACTTCTCCAAAAGAGGCATAGATGGCCGTTGAAATTATAGAACATATTGTGTTAATTCCCTGGAAAACAATCAAATATACCGCAAATACACTGGCTTCTTTTAAGCCTAGAATTAAACTTACAATCAAAGTCGAACTTCCCATGACTACCAGTGTAGAAACTTGGTGAACAATTGCATCATTTCTTTGAGATATCTTTTCAAATGTCGGTTTAACTGATAAATCTAAATATTTATATTTTCTTTTTGCGTATACTGTTAAAATAACAATTCTACAAAGATATACTGCACTCATCCCTAATTCTGCCACTACCACATTTTGTTTTAAGCGGACTAAAACAATCAATAAGATCAAATTCGTTAAAGAACCAATGGTTTGTGCAATCGCAACAACATA
Source organism: Holdemanella porci (assembly GCF_009696075.1). Taxonomy (GTDB): domain Bacteria; phylum Bacillota_I; class Bacilli_A; order Erysipelotrichales; family Erysipelotrichaceae; genus Holdemanella; species Holdemanella porci. Next base: position 27,974 of record NZ_VUMR01000001.1, read on the forward strand.
GTTTTCTTGATTAGCCGATAATAAAGCATTGTATTTACCACACAAATAAAATTCTGAAGCACCACTAATACCAATCACTAAAACCAATGCGAACGCAATAGAATAATCAACCTGATTGCGAACTGTCAAAGGATATATAATCGCAACAAGTAATGTGATGGCAGAAAACACATTTCCTGCTCGAGTAAACATTTTTCGAGTTGCATTATATATACCATTTAAAGATTCATAATCCTTGTCAGCAATTGGTTTATACATTGCAAACGTACTCGCCTGCGCAATACCTGCACCAGTTAGCTGTACATATTGCATAATTTGACGAATTGTAGATACCAATCCATTTAAAGTAGAGCCAAAAGTAGATACTAAAATAGGTGGCATAATAAAATTCACGATAATATTCACGACTTGCTGTAAGACATTGAATATTAGATTTTTTAAAGCCTTTTTAAATCTCATAGTTACCTCTTTTCAATAAATAAATCAGCTATTTAAACTCAACATCATAAATCGATATATTTTATTTAAATAATATTTCGAACTAAACAACAAACAAAAACCATCTTTAATAAAAGATAAGATTTGTTTATCTGACATTTCCTGCAACATACGGTTAAAGATCACATTCGCCTTTAAGTATTTATTTGAATCCTTCTCATTTAGATGTTGCTGCACATAGGCATATGCCTTATCAACTGAGGCAACACGCTTATTCTTATATTCATTTGTGATATAAGACATATATAAGTATTGCTCAAATAAATTACTTCTAGAAATTGAATTTGAAGTCATGCGATACTTAAGCACAGCCTCATTTAAGTTTGAAATCACAAAACCATTCAATACAGCTCTTAAAGTAAAATCATAATCTTCACATAAAGGCATATGACGATATCCAGCATTTTTTTCAAAAACTTCTTTTTTTCCTAACCAAGTTGGATGCGCAATACATTGACTATAACGCAATGCCTTATTAATTTTTTTAGGATCTGTAGGAACACTTTTTATACTATATAACAAAGAACCATTTTCATTAATCATCTCTGTAATTCCACCAATTAAATCATAATGATTCTTTTCTAAGTACTCCATTTGTCTTTCTAAACGATCCGGTAAACTAATATCATCCGCATCCATACGAGCTATATATTCACCATGACACAAAGAAAGGCCACGATTTAATGAATCTGTAAGCCCCATATTCTTTTCATTGATATAAAAATGAATTCGATCATCTTTTATAGCATATTCTTCTATTACTCTTTTATGAACATCATTATCCGGGTAATCCAGTATAATAATATATTCAAAATCTTTATACGTCTGATTTAATATTGATTCAATCGATTCGCGAAGCAGTTTCTCATCTTCTTTATATGTAGACATAATTACAGATATCATTGAATCACCCTCTTTCTACAAACAAATAGTCCAGCTTCTTTTGTCACTACTATTTTACCATTATTCTCTAACAATTCTCCAATATATTCCTTGAACTCATTGAGTCTAGGCCCCAATATTTCATTTTGATTGCCATGACAAGACATAATATAGTCAATCAATGGTTTTGACTCTGTTATTTCCAGTGAATCATGATAATCCATTCTTTCAATATTTGAGAAATATTTACTTAATACATCTTCACCATTCTCTAAACCAAAGATATCATACAAACTATGATTTGATAGATTGATTCTAGAATCAAAGTTCTGTACGATTTCCGTGATTTCTTTCATATGGTTCTTTCCATATGTACTACAGTATAGAATTCCGTTTGGTTTTAACACTCTACTTATTTCTTTTAAGCCAAGATTCAAATCATTCAAATAGAATAGAACATGATTGGCAATAATAGAATCAAAGTACTCATCTTTAAAAGGAATCTTTTCAGCATCCGCTACAATGCAGTTAAAATCAGAACCTAATTTATTTCTTACTTCTTCAACCATACCTTCACTAATATCCGATAAGAAGATTTCTCTATTTCTTAAATCAATTCTATTTTCTTGCCACAATTTACCATTACCACAACCAAGTTCTAATAAACGATTGACTTTACTAAAATCGATTTGATAGAATAACCAATTAAACCAACCCTGCTTATTTGTAGAATACTTCTCGTGTAAAGATATACGATCATTTAAGTTCTTCGCATTCTTATATTGTTCAATAATATTCGTTTCCTCATTCGATAATTGAACTAAAGATAGAATCATATTCCAACTTAAATCCGGCGTTTGACTCGCTCTTTTTAAAGCATCCTTTAAAGACTGTAAATGATTGATTTTATCTTCAATCAAATCAATCTGTAACTCAAAGCTTTCTTTTAAGTTCGTATTATCCATAACCATAGGAAAGATTTCTTCAATACTAAACCCCAAGTGCTTTAAAGATAAAATCTTCTGTAACTTTAATAAATCCAAATCACTATATTGACGATATCCATTTTCCATAACAAAAGAGGGTTTTAATAACCCTATTTTGTCATAATATCGAATTGTTCTTTCACTCACATTCGCTAGTTTTGCGAATTGTCCTGTCTTGTAGTAGTTCATAATATTAATAATTTACCTTTAATAAATAATAAGGATTTAGATTTTGTTCATTTGATAGTACTAAACTATCTCCATCACATTCCAATATATCCGCTGCATTTTTATTAAATACCAAAATATATTGAATATTTTCTTTCTTCAAAATATCATGTACTTCTGTATATGTTAAATTTCCTGACATACAAAACGAATTTAATTTTGAAAAATCTTTATCATTGAATTTTTTAAATCCATCACTGTTTGAAACATGCAAACGATTTGTAGACATCTCAAAGCCACCATCCGATGTGCCCATACCACCATCTGTATTAAAATTATGACAAGTATACATTTTATAGTTATCATATGGTAAAGTATTAAAATAATCTCCGACTTCGACAAAAATATCTGGAATCATTTTTGTGTTCATATCAAATACTCTTGAAAAATTCCATCCAGCTGCACTTATGCCAGAACTAAGAAAATTATATTTTACAATTTCATTTACATTATGACGAAAAAAGACACAAACTAACGCAACCAATCCTACTATCGCTAGATTTGGTATAAAATACATCTTTTTAAAGATTGACTCGTATATGCACAAGACACAGATACCAAAAAAGAACAAAATTAAGTATTGTATAGATGAGACTGTTCTCATTGTAACAAAGAAATAATTAAAAGATGTAATTGTTAATAATACAGTAAATATTTCTTTCCATACTAAAACATATAAAACCAATACCATACCAACAATACTTCTAGATTGCGAATTTTTAGATAATACAAACATTAATGCAAAAACAACAAAACCATACTTTAACAATGAGTCATGATCATACCATTCTTGTTGAAAGCCATGATAACGAGTTACGTTGTATACAAATTCTTCTGTGTTTATATTTAAATATCTTGTTGCGAGCAAAAAGCCAACAACAACTAGAATTCCTAGAATAGAAACTATCATCCATTTTGTTTCTTTCGCTTTAAATGCTTCAACAAAACAATATACACATTTAATCGTTATTGCCGCAATGAAAAATAAAATAACAACTTGAACATATATTGTTGAAAACGAGATCATGGAAATAGACATTAAAACAATATATATAATCTTCTTGGATTCCATTTTTTCTACTAATGGTAAAGAATAAATAATCAGAATAGGCACTGCCATCATTCTAACAATAGATCCACCATAAAATGCTGCAGTTTGAAACTGCCATAAATCGTATGAATAAACTCTTATACATTCATAGATTCCTGTTTGTAGAAAACCAGCTGGAATCAGAAAATAAAATAACGGAACAATGGCATATTGTGAATATTTTTCTTTTACAAAAAGCGATGCCAATTGTTTGTATACAATTCCAAATAATACATAATTGTGCAATGACATAGTCACCCTACAAAAATAAGGTAAATAAATGTGGAAGAGTGTCCCAAAATAAGAATAACTCAATTCGTATGTATTGATAACACGAATTAAATCAAGTCCATTAATATGAATTAAAGAACCATTAAAATAATTCTCATTCATTAAATGTGGAGTGCCCACATGATTAACAACCTTACCTATATAATAAACATCATCATAATTTAAATCATAATATGGCAATTGGTTTGCGATAGAAAAAGATATAAATACACCTGCAAATAAAATTAAAACCCAATTATTCATCAAAATACGTTGTAATTTAATTTCGTGTCTACAAAATATATTCTTTCTATTCTCAAATAACAAGTATCCATCTACAACGACAAATAAAATAGATTGTAATATAAAGTATAGTGTCCAGGATAAATGAAGAACCTGACATACAAATCCAATAATAAACGTTAAAAAGAAAGTAGATAAAAATCCTGAAATTAGAATTGTTCTAGTATTCTTATTATAACCAAATAAATCTAAGCATTCATTCCCTAACAAATAATACTGAAAAGAAAGACAGACATAAAACACTACACTCAAAACTAAATTCATTCGCCTTTCTCCTTGTTACTTTCATATTCTTTAATACTCAATTTCTGAATTAAATCTTTTTGTTTCTCTTTTAGTTTGGAAATTTGTGCAGTTTGTGTAAACAACATGATATATAAAAAGAAAATAAATACACAGAAAATAAAGTTACTCGTTGACATAAATCCCAATTGTTTTGAAATCCATGTTGGGATTTGAGGAAATACACTAATAATTAGAAGAAGAATAGACCATAAGATCCACATAATCGCATCATCAATATTTAATCCATGTTTTTGAATCTTTTTAATGACAAAAACAAATGTTATTAAACTCGCAAAGATAAATACTAATTGTAATTTTAATCCCATAATCTACACCTTTCTAAATGGTTGAATCAAAAAGATTGAAACCATCATTCGACTCATATATTTGATCGTATTTACTAAATTTAAATAAGATTCTCCAAATTCACGTTCAGACATTTGAACTTGAATCTCTTTAATTTTTCTTTTTTTACGATACATATAAACCAATGTATCTGGTTCAGGAGGATTGTTCATATCCAAAGCATAATCTTTAATACAAGCCTTACCATATGCTCTAAAACCACTTGTTGGATCCTTTACCTTTTTACCAGTTACAAGTTTAATGGCCCATGCGATTAAACGACTACCAATCATACGTGCAGTAAAGGGTTTCTTTTCGCTCACAAAACGAGAACCAATCACAATATCATTTCCATTTTCAACCTCTTTAACCATCGCATCAATATATTTAGCTGAGTGCTGTCCATCTCCATCAAATTGGATAACAACATCATAATTTTCTTTCATGGCTAATTTAAAACCCGTTTGAACAGCTCCAAACAATCCTAAGTTACAAAAACCATCAATATGATTAAAATTATTTTTTTGAATAACTTCTAAAGTATTATCTTTAGAACCATCATTCACAACAACATAATCAACATCTGGCGCATTTTGTTGTATATCCTTTACTGTTTTTTCAATATTTAAAGCCTCATTATAGGCTGGTATTACCACCAAAGTCTTCATATCTCTTCTCCTTTTTATTGTTAAGCTTATCTCTTAACATATATAGAATAATATGTACCTGCTCTATCATCATTTACTGTATCCACTTTATAGTATTCATTATACGAATCTTGTGTGTTATCTTTACCTTCCAACACAAAACATTGTATTGAATACTCATCTAATATCGGAATTAATGCATCAAAAGATTTTCGATCTTTAGAAGCATTAAAATTTTCAAACACACTCTGCTGATCAAGAGTAAATTTTGAATATACCTTGTTAATAGAACTCATCGCATATCTTGGTATTGCTGAAACAGACACTACATCATCACTTACACTCGTAGCTATAATTGCTAATGAAGTTAAATATCCATCTGTTGTTACAAACTGAGGCATCAATGTATATAGTTTTTCACCATTAGAAACCTTATCTAATTTTTGTCCCAATTCATAAATTGAATTAGGTACTAGCTTTGGATTTTGTATAACTACTTCCATAGAATGAATCATTGATTTTCTTGCCCCAAAATACGATAAAGATGACATAAACAAGAAAATTACACTCATTAATAGTATAAAACCTTTTGTCAACATTTCACTTGTGATTGTGAATATTCCATACAATAAGAATACAAATCCAACAATATATATTGTATAAAACAAGCATGTAAGAACACGTAAAGCTACAAAGTAATAAACAGATAATGTTTGATATACATTACATAATCCTGGAATCAACATAAATCCAGTAATTAAAACTAAAACTTCTGTGACCTTAAATACAATTGGTTTTCGAATAATTGCAAATGCAAAGATATATACTAAAACAAATGATAAAAACACAATAGATTTTAAGTTTGACATAAACATGCCTTCTACATTTGCATAGATCTCTTCTTTATTCGGCAAAACCATCCCTAAAACAACTAATAATACAAGAGTCCCAAAGGCAATAAGCCCTTTTATATTGAATTGCGTATATACACTAATAAGTGTAGCTATAGCTGCAACAAACACAATAGGTATTGCGATAGAAGATTTAGACACTAGAACAACCGACATGACAATTAGTTGCAATATGTGTTTAATCATAATCTTCTCATTATCAATAAAGAAAACCAAAACCCATAAAATTCCCATTGTACGTGGTATTGATGAACCCAAATACATAGCTGAACTAAATTGCCAATAATCTTGTAAAATCATTAAATTGCAGTTTGTAGCAACAATCATAAGAATAGTAAATACAAATAAAATGATAGGAGTCCATTGTGCATACTTATTAAATTCACCACTCAATTTGCATACTGTACTTTTGGCAAATTCACAAACTGTAACAACTAACAACAAATAATTTTGAAAGTTTAAGAATACACGACAAAATGTGAATACATTCATATGCAATATATTCGTATACACAGATGCTTCCAATTGCCAAACATCAAACAAATACGAATTAAATTGATGTCTATTATCTAAACCCACAGGAAAGTTATAATAATATGGATTTTTATAGGAAGCTAAATGAGAAATTCTACCAATATAATATCCATCATCTAAATGGTTATTCAACCACATAACATGTACATTCGCAAATGACAATATAAGTAGTATAAATGTAATCAAAAATAAAGCATAATTATTCTTAAATCCATTTAATACTTCATTTTTAGTAATTTTAAAATCATTCTTCTTAAGCCTATACATAATAAATATGATCATGACTAGAATAGATACTATAAAATATATTAAAGCAATCCTCCATGGTAATCCAAGTAATTGAATGATTATAAAACCAACTGCTAAAACAAAGCTATATCCAATATATCCAACAAGCAAACTTGTCGTAAAACTTTTTTGATTTGTTATGGCTGTGCCTAAGAAATAACAAAGACATAGAATCCAAAAAATATATATAAAACCACTTATATAATCCAACATTAAACTTCCTACTTTCCAAGAAAAAGAACTAGTTACATAACTAGCTCTTATATTTATATCATATTTTTGTGATTTTTTTAAGCCTTAGGATATGTAAACGGTCCTTTATCCAAATCAAAGTTAGGGTTATGGAAAGGATCTCCATTCTTTAAAATCTCTGGCCATTTCTTTTGAAAACGAGCAATTTCACTTTGGAAACGAGCTTGTTTTTCTGGTGTATCCTCTAAACCTCTAGATTTAGATTCATAGTGATACCAAACAGAGAATACATCTTCAACAATCCATTTATTTAAGCTTCTAATTTTTAAACATAAGTCTACATCGTTGCATGCAACTTTAAAATCTTCATCAAAGCCACCCACTTCATCAAAGATTTCTCGTTTTGTCATTAAACATGCGGCTGTTACTGCAGATACATCCCATGAAACACGAGGTCTACCCATATAACCAAAATCATTTCTGTCGATCAATGAGAATGCAGCTGTCGCATAACCATGATATCCAACTACGACACCACAATGCTGTACTGTATCATCTTCATACAATAATTTAGCTCCAACAGCACCCACATCTTCTCTTTGACATACCCCTAGCATGTCTTCAATGGAATCTGGCTCAATAACTTTCGTATCATTGTTTAAGAACAAGATATATTCACCATGCGTGTATTTCACACCATAGTTATTGATCTTTGAATAGTTAAAATCACCCTCATAATAAATAACTTTTACATTTGAATATGTTTCTTCAAGCTCTTTATAGTAATCAAATATTTCTTGTTCCGTCGAATTGTTTTCAACAATCACAATCTCAATATTTGAATATGTATTTACATTCATTAACGATTCAATACAACCCTTTAATAAATCTTTATGATTGTAGTTCGGAATTAAAATAGAAACCAACGGATGATCTTTCACTGTATATTTACAATGATACATTCCATATAAAGGACGAGGCAACATTTCAACTGTTGCATCAATACCAACACGTTTAAAATGGGATTCAATCGCTTTTTTACCAGATGTGTAACAATACATCTTACTTTCTGGATCCATAGCCGTTGATAATGGGTGCATTCTCCAGTGATACAAAATCTTTGGAACGTGGTGTACACTATTTGCCTGCTCTACACATCTAAAGATAAAATCATGATCTTGTGATCCATCATATTCACTACGCATTCCACCTACTTTACGAACAATATCCATATTCACAACAAAGAAGTGTGTAATGTAGTTATGAGAACACAATAAGTCAATACTGAAATCTGGTTTAAAGTGTGGATCTTCAAATTTCTTTGTCTTATCATTCAACTTATCTTCATCCGAATATACACAATCATGATGAACTTCCTGCATGGAAGCTACAAATTCATATAAACAATCCGGTGTCAATAAATCATCATGATCAAATAAGCCCACATAATCACCTGTAACTAATTCCAAGGCACCATTCATATTTCCAGAAATACCATAGTTTTTTTCTAATCTCTTAAATACGATTCTTGAATCATCCCCATAATGTTCTTTCACGTATTTTTCTGCCGCATCATTAGTACTTCCATCACCAATGCACAATTGCCAATTAGAATACGATTGATTACGTACAGAATCAATCATTTCCTTTAAGTACTCTTCTTTCGTATTAAATGTCGCAACAATAATACTAATCATCGGAGCAAATTCAAACTTTGTATTTCTTTGTCTTTCTAATTCTTCTTCCGTTACTTTAGTGGCATTAAACCATTCATCGTATTCTGCCCAATTACTTGAACCATGAACAATACGATCAATAACACCAGAAAAACCTTTTTTTCTAAGAATTCTAAAACCATTTTTAATATGTTGATAACTCATCATTTTAAATAGTTTAGGAACTTTTGAAAGCACATTTTGACTAGGCGTTTTTTCTTGAAGAATCTCTTTACTTTGATAATTCTTAGTCTTCAACACAAAACTATACTTTTCTTTCGCATTCCCTTTCCATTTAATTGTATAACCACAATCAATTTGATCTTCATCAACCATAGATAAAGAATATAAATCAACTCTACCCTTTGATTTATAATCAAATTCAACTTCTTTTCCTGCTGCATTTAATATAGAGAATGTAATTGGTTCTTTCTCATATGAGAAAGCCCATCCCTTAACTTGATACGTTTTTGTTTCTTCATTATAACTAAACTCATCAATATAGTTTCTAATTCCTCTTTTATCTCTATATTTATTTATTTTTCTTTGATCATAATTCAAAATACATTCGCTCAGTGTATCCGTATATGCATTTACTTCAATTGAAGTAGGCTCAACATCACAAGGTACAGTTATTCTAAATCCAATATGCGTATTCTTAAAGCCCAAATCATAGCCATTTATAATGTCTTCACGACCAGGTCGAAATAACTCAAAATCAACTTCTTTTCCGTCCAGTTTAATGTGATAATTGACACTTTCATTATCTTCTTGATAGCACCAGCCGACAATGGTAATGAATTGTTTTGTTTTTAAATCATGAAACTCAAATCTTTCAATTCTGTATTTCAAAGTCATATTAACACCTACAATTCTTCCGCAAACCCTTTTTCCAACTTTTTGAAAATCATGTATCCAATACCTAAAACAACCAATGAGAAGACAAATACTAAACCTAAAGCTTTAAAATCAGGCCATTGATGATACATAAACGCATTACGATAAGAACCAATAATGGTTGTCAACGGGTTGATTGTTATTAGTGTATATAGAATACCTGCACTTGATGCAGAGAATTGGCTTAGGTGATAAATAATTGGAGTACCATACATCAACATATTTAAAATGAAGGCTACAATATTCTCAATATCTTGTACATATACATCGATTGCACTTAAAATCAATACAATACCTAATGTTAGTAAAGATTGAACGATAAGAATTGGGAATACCGCAATAACATGATAGCTAAGTCCTGTACCTGTTCCAATACAGAAAATAATGATAATTAAGCATGAAATCAAAAAGTTTACAATTCCACTAAGAACTTGTGATAACGGAATGATTTCTCTTGGGAAATATACTTTTTTAATAATCCCCCCATTTGCCTTAATCGAACTAGTTCCCATATTTACGGATGTCATAAAGAATGTCCATGGAATAATACCTGTAATCAAATAAATTAAGTAATTTTCACCAGTTACTCCACGACCAAACAAGTATGGAAATACAATCCAATACACTACAACTTGTAACAATGGATTTAAAAAGGACCACAAGATTCCTAAAAAAGATCCTTTGTATCTGCCACGAATATCCTTTTTAACATTCGTTTTTAATAACTCTCGATAATTATAAAGATTTTTAAATATACTCATACGCCATCACCTTCTATACATTTTCAAACTCAATTTCTTTAGAGGCCAAAATACATTCTTTCTCTTTACACTCAACTTTAAATTTATGTTTACCTTTTTCTAAGGTTGTTAAATCATACTGGAATTGCCATCCAATAGTATTTACATCCATAAACCCAACATAATGATCAAAATATGCATCATATACATCTTTTCTGTATGTACGATCCACTTTAATATCCATAGGATTTCCATCTAAATAGAAATGAATTGTGGCATCATCTGAATCCGAGATTTGCCATCCCTTAAACAAGTGTTGTTTATCTGTTGCATCCACTTTTGAAATATCTCTAGGACTATCAATATAAACAACAGCCTTACTTTTTTGTTTACCACTCTCAATATTCTTTTGTCTTTCCTGCTTATGGTCTTGTGCCACTTGTTCTAAATACTCATCAACAACATAAGTAGGATCTCCATCTAAACGTAACTCACCTTTATAGATCCAGATGACACGAGTACACAAGTCTTTTACAACTTCCAAACTATGTGTAACAATCACAATTGTTTTATTTGAATCACGCAATTCTCTTAATTTGTTGTAGCACTTTTCTTGGAAGTGTTGGTCTCCTACAGCTAAAATTTCATCGATCAATAAAATTTCAGCATCCACGTTAATGGCTACAGAGAAAGCTAGACGCATATACATACCCGAAGAATACGTACGAATTGGATTATCAATAAATTCACCTAATTCACTAAATTCAATAATGTCATCAATACGAGCATCGATTTCTTTTCTAGTTAAACCAAAAATAGACGCATTGAAATAAATATTTTCACGACCCGTAAAATCTGGGTGGAACCCAGCCCCTAACTCTAGCAATGAAGTTAATTTTCCATCCGTTTCAATTGTTCCTTTTGTTGGATAAATAATTTTAGTCATCAACTTTAATAAAGTTGATTTACCAGAACCATTCACACCAATTAAGGCTACAGTTTCCCCTTTTTTGATATTTAAATTTATATTGTTTAATACCTGATGAAACTCAGGCTTTTTTCGATTCCAAAATATTAATTTTGTCTTTAACGTATTTGCCTTATCATATTCTACCTTGAACTGCTTCGACATATTACGTACTTCTATCGCATTTGTCTTGTCCATTGGATTACCTCTCAAACATTCCTATTTTAGCATATTCACATCAAAAAAAGAACAAAAGTCCTTTTTATAGCTTTGTAATTACTTCATTCCATGATTTACAAACATTCGGGCTTGTGTTCTTATACGTTGCCAAACTGAAAACATCTTCTTTCAATATAGCCTTTTTCATCTTTACTTTTAAATCGTCTGCATCATTCACATCAAAGAAACAAACACCATCATACGTTCCTACAGTTTCATGAGCATATGGTAAATCAGCCACAATCATTGGCAAATCAAATTCCTTCGCTTCACTTATTGGTAACCCCCAAGTTTCAAGCTTTGAAGGAAAAATTAAACAACTGGATTTCTTATAATATGTAAACACTTCATCTAAAGATAATAATCCAGTAAAGTGAATGTTCGAAACAGAATTATACTGATTCACAACATCTTTTGCATACGTATCTTCAGATCCATCAATTGTAAGCACAACTTGATATAAGTCTTGATTGATTTCACGATTTAATCTTTTTGTGGCTTCACAAATAATTTCAAAATTTTTGAAATGACGACTCACACTTGGAAAAAAGAAAGTATATGGTTGAATCTTTTCAATATTTTGATATTTACTTGTATCAATCTCATGTTCAGCACGCATTACACAAATGTGATTCAAGTCCATGTTCAATAGCTTCTGCATAGAACTGGCAATCCAATCTTGTTGGACAATGACATAATCATTGGCATGCACATTGATTTTATACAAATATTTATAAAATAGAGAAAATAAGAATACTTTCTTATTATATTTAAAATCTTTCCATCCCGCTTTATACGCAAACGTTGGATTATGAAAATATGTAACTTGATGTTTCGCATATACTTTTGGAGTCATGTCATGAATTGAAATCCATAAATAGATATCTTTGTCTTTCGAATATTTTTTAAAGTACGAATACTCATAATACATTCTTTTAAACCAGCTTTTACGTGATTCAGGAAGTTCAATAATTTCAAAATAAGATTGGTATTTTTCAAACAACGATACCTTATGCACAAATAATATGAAATAATATTTTTCATATAATTTGGACTGAATGATTTCATCACAGAAATTGTAATAAACCGTTAACGTACCACCTTGAAATAAGTTAATACCCGAGACAACAATCGTTGGTTTCATTTCTATTCCCCATCTTCAGGTAATGGTTCTTCATTTATAGAAGGTTCTTCATACTGTTCTTGATCTGTATATCCATAATCATAGTTTTGTGAATAATCATAATATACACTTCCTTGAGCCTGAGCATTTTCCTGCTCAATATATCCTTCAGCCACACCAGCTGCACCTGTATCATATTCATCTTTGATCTTATTTGCTGATTTTCCATCAAGTACAGCTTCAATCTTTTGACGAGCAATACTAACACAATAATCTTCTGGCATGACAACCGAAAGCTCTTGAGCCATAGATGCACAAACCGCTGAACCATTTGTACCTCTTAATACATAGTTTTGGAATTTCCAATTCGGCATGGCCTGCAATTCATATTGAAGTAATGTTGTGATTTCATTGGTTGACATATTGGTATCAAATGCATTTTTGAATGATTTTAATAATTTTGTATAGTTTGTCAAAATCTTTGAAGAAGCTGCCTTTTTAATAATAGCTTCCAATACTTGTTGCTGATTCTTTGCACGCTGAATATCACCATCTACATAGGCATGTCTTTCACGCGCATAAGCTAGAGCTCTAGCTCCATTTAAGTGATTCCATCCTTCATGAACACCTTCCAAAGCCCAATCCGCATTTAATCTTTCTACAGCCATTCCTTCAGGCACTTCAATATCAACACCATCCAATGCATCTACTATATCTTCTGCACTTGAGAAGTTCACTCTAAATGTATAGTTGATATCAATACCTAATAAGTTTTCTACAGTTTGTTTCGTTTCTTCAATACCATACATACCCGTATGTGTTAATTTATCATATCCATATGAAGTTTGTACATAATAATCTCTAGGAATATTCACCATCAATACAGTTGACGTAGTTGGATTTACCGTAACAATCATATCCACATCACTTCTTGATAATTCATCAATATCTCCATATGTATCATTACCACTGACAAAGATTGTAAATGGATTCTTTGTGATATCATCAACCACTAAAGCATCATTTTCATTATTTGTATAATACACAGCTTGATAAATCGATTTTGTTTCATTTGAAAAACCACTATACTCTTCCATTTCCTCTACATTTGCACGATAAATTTCATTCATCACTATAGCCTGCACTTCATCTTCATATAGTGCTTTTACTAATGCTTGCAAGTTATCATATTTTTTGTATGAAAAAGAATATTTTTTTAATTTTTTTTGGCACTTCTTTGTTCCCACAGAATCAATGTTTCTTAATACACCAATCTTTTCATTCTTTAAACTCTGAATTTCTTCATCATGATCCGTTTTGGTAATTACTGAAATTGTATTTTTAATAGATCCCTTTTCAGCACCTGTAACAGAAGTTAGTGTACTGTATGTCTCATATAAATATACATTTCCAAATCCCATAGTACATCCTACTAGAATCACTAAAATTACACTAATCGCTTTTGTCCAAATCGCATGTGTCGCAAAATTCATTAATAAAATTAAAATCGCATTTAAAATCACAATAATTAAAATGACTGGTAATAATAAATTACTAGGCAATACATTTAATGTCACAATTTGATATGCCACAAAGCCAGACAAAACCAAAAGTACAATTGATAAAAGTGCTGCAAAAATTCTATATATTAAGCTCGTTGTATTCTTTTCCATGCAAGATCTCCTTTATAAACATACCGTATTCTACCACAATCCATAAATTCTATAAATATTCTGGATAGTTTTGTTTTAAAAATTCAAGCAATTCTGTATATTCCTTTTTCTTTGATTGACTAATCAAACTAAAAATACATTTCTTAAATTTATAATAACCATATTCAAAACGTACCTTTTTCTTATAATTCAAATGATTCTTTTTCCCATAATAAATCATTGAATCCCAACTCATTTTAATACGCTCTTTCGATGCGTCTGTACATCCGCCCTCTAAATGAATCATTTTTAGCCCTTTATTGAATTTCACTTCTGCATGAGGATATATACTTTTAATACGACTTGTTAAATCAGACTCTTCAAAATACATAAATATATTCTCATCAAACATGCCCACATTCATAAACATATCTTTTCTTACAAATAAGTTTGCCCCTGTTATAAACATGTTCTTCTCATTAAACCGTCCCCATTTATTCCATAATTTAATTGTCCAATTTCGCCACAATTTTGTATTGTACTCAAAATAAAAGGAGTACCCTGGACTCAAATCCTTCTTCAACAATCGAATACCTTCAATCGCTAAATTTGTATTCTTTTCAAAATCTGAATAAATTTGTTTGAAAATTGGTTCAATCAACACTATATCTGGATTTACAAAACCAATTACCTCGCCCTGACTAACCTTGGCACCCACATTATTACCAGCACCAAAACCTTTATTATCGGAAGGTATATATTGAATATTTTGTATACTCGATTGCTTCACGAAAGACTCTACTCTTTCATTGACAGGACTATTATCCACTACAATGACTTCTAAATCATCCTTTAAATCATTGTACTTTTCAATTGAATTTAAACAATCCAACAAAATATTTCCATTTTTATATGCCACTATAACTAATGAAATCTTCATATCTACCTTCTTATTCCTTGTTTTAAACAAAATACCAAATCCATTACACGTGCTCTTGGTGTTTTGATCACTTTATAATACGAACTGAAATTTTGAAATAACACTCTGAAAAAACTACCTTTTTTCAAGTATTGAATGTGTTTCTCACAAAAATCAGAATAACAATCAAAATCCTTAACATTCTTCTCAAAATCATGATCTACACTCTTTAACACATGTATCACATGCAAAGCAGATTCACAAAATGCAGTACGCGCATATAAAGCATCCGTCACTGTGTTTGATGTCGTAACATCTTTTAATCCAATCGCATTTTTATCATGTATCCTATATTGAAATAAGGGTGCATTATAAAAATACATGGAATTCGTTTCACTTGCCAATAATACAATCAACCAATCATGTACAAACTCTTCTGTAAAACATTCTAGAAAACGAGCACATAATTTCTTAGTTAAACATAAGGCACAACCTTGAAAACTATTGCGAATCGATAATTCATAAAAACTGATGGGTACAACTTCATTGGTTTTAACCTTTTTCATTAAAAGATTATTGTTGGACATTCGAGAATCTAAAGGAACCGTAAAAACATCTCCCTTTTGATCTATAAATTCAAAAGAAGAAGCTAGGACTGAAATATTCGAGTTCTTTTCCATAATAGAAATCATATCTTCTACTTTATTGAATTTCCAAATATCATCTTGATCACTTAAGAAAACATAATCTCCATGACATAATGAAATTGCTTTTTTAAAATTCTTTTTATACCCAAGATTTTCTTCATTCTTATATAACTTAATATCTATATCTTTATGGGATAAAATATATTGTTCTATAACACGAACTGTTGAATCAGTAGAACAATCATCTACAATAATGATTTCATCCACTTTGCATGTTTGAGTATAAATAGAATCCATTTGTTCTTGAATATATGTTTCCCCATTAAACGTAGCCATCGCAACTGAAATCATCGAATCACCTTTTCTTTCAGCACATACAATAAATCCATGACTCTTGCCTTCTTTGTTTTAATAAGTGAATAATAAGGACTTGTATTTTGACACAACAACTTAAAAAACTTCTTATTTTCTAATGCTTGAATATGTTGATAAAAAAAAGCACTCATATGACTAAACTCTTCTTGATTCTCTTGATAATAATCCGAATTTGCCAGTCGAATTATATTTAAAACATTTAACGCATTATGAGCATTCTGTGTACGAATCTTTAATGTATTTGCTCGTTGCAAATGCTCCTCTTTTGTTTGCGTATCATATTGTGCGCCAATAGAATTGTTTTCGTGCAAACGATACTGAAACAATGGCTTATTATAAAAGTACATACTACTATAACTAGCCGCAATACTATTAATTAAATAGTCATGTTCAATATCTGTAGAGTAATGTTCTAAAACTAAATCCTTGATCCACTTATCCAATAGAAGAGAACAGCCTTGAAAGTAGTTCATAGCAAGATAATCCAAGAAATCCACTTGATATAAACTATCTTTTTCAACAGGACGACAATATAAATTATTATTGGAACGACTCTTATCCACTTTCATTTGTATTTCTTGATTCTTATCATCAATATAAATAAAAGAAGAAGACAATACATGCATATTCGAATGACTTTTCATCATACGCATCATTTCTTCCACTTTATTAGGTAACCAAATATCATCTTGGTCACACAAAAAAATATAATCCCCGCTACATAATTCCATAGCTTTTTTAAAGTTAAGACGATACCCTAGATTCATATCATTTTGTACTACCTTAACTGGGTATTTTTTTAATAATTCTATAGTTGAATCACTCGATCCATCATCACAAACAATGATTTCATCCACTTTCATAGATTGATTAAGAATGGATTCTATTTGTTCGCAAATATATTTTTCACCATTATACGTAGTCATTGCGACTGAAATCATTCTTAATCACCTAGCTTTCTAAAAAATTCGATTTAAAGCCTCATCTAATGTGGCATTAAATTTCTTTGTCGTAAAGTATGTATTATACAAATTCTGAATATTCTTTCTTCTTTGAAGCTGCACATCCATACTTTCTGAACAAATCCTTTCTGCCACTTCTTTTATATTCGACTTTTTCAAATTGAAACCAATATCCCATTCTTCACAAAAATCTTTTGTGTCCCCCTTAATTGTATTTATGATAGGAAGTCCCGCACACATATAGTCTAGTGACTTCATAGTCAACCCAACTACTACACTGGACTTCATGACATTAAAGCCATAATTACACTGATCAAACACTTCTTGTTTGCGTTGAAAATCGTATACTTCCTTATGGTCAACTACATTGACTCCTACACATAATACCTCTTGAATGAAATATTCTTTATTTTCACCATCACCAATAATATGCAACGTACACTTTTTATGAGCACTGCACTCCCTTAAAAAAGCAGTGATTCTAGGAATGTCTATAATATTATTTATAGAACCCAAGTAACAGAACTGCAACTCATCTTCACTTAAATACGGATTCATTGGCAAACACTCTCTATCAATTGCCCAATATAGAACATTTCCACAATGTACATATTTCTTAAACAATTCACATTCACAGAAAACGACATCTCCACTTGATAAATACTTATCACGATTATTCTTCCATATTTTAAAAGGTAATAATCCCTTATATCGATCAATCGGCATGGATTCTGGCCATAAATCAATAATGTCATACATCACTTTAACATTATGATGTTTCTTTTTATATTTCGCCATTTCTTTTACAAGCGTATTACACGGAATAATACAATGAATTAAATCTGGTTGAATGTCTTCCATAGCCTTTCTTGCCTTTTTAGAAAACTCAATATGAGATAAGATTCTATCCGCAGAAAGATTCTTATGATACTCTCGAACAGGAATCACAACATCAGCTTCAGCTTGATAAACCGCTTTTTTTCTATGCGAAAAATTTGAAGTCACACTCACAACATCAAACCCCTTAGAAGTGTAGTATTTCTTCAATAAATGAATACGATCCAAACATGTATCAAACGCATATACTAATGCTACGACCATAGATAACTCCCCAACCTAAATATGATATAAACGAAGACCTTATAACTATCCCTTAGTTATTATTATCTTTATTATGGATACTTCCCGTACCACCTTCGACAACCCCATCATGTTTTAACACGGAAAAGATTGTCATAAAAAAACATTTCACATCAAATGAAAAACTTAAATTCTTACAATACTCTCCATCAAGCTTAGCCTTAACATCTATTTCCAGCTCATCACGACCATTTACCTGCGCCCAACCAGTAAGACCAGGAAGTACATCATTGGCGCCATAATGATCTCTCAATTCAATTAAATCATATTGATTCCATAGAGCAGGTCTTGGACCCACAATTGCCATTTCCCCTTTAAATATATTAAACAACTGTGGAAGCTCATCCAAAGACGTCTTTCTCAAAAATTTACCAATACTCGTAATATATTGATCTGGATTTTCCAATAAATGCGTAGGCATATCTTTCGGTGTATCAATACGCATTGTTCTAAACTTTAAAATATTAAAATAAGACTTATGAATTCCCACACGCTTCTGCTTAAAAAACACAGGTCCCGGAGAAGTCACCTTAATTAAAACCATTAATACAATCAATAGTGGAGATAAGATTATGATTCCAGCCAAACTCAAAAGAAAATCTATCGTTCGCTTTCCATATTTCGAATACATAAAAACACTCTCCTATTTTTGTAGAGATTTTCTCTACGTAGAAAAGTATACCATAATAAAAAGCCTGAAACAAAAAAAGTTAAGAAAGTTAAATTAAACTCTTTTAATATCATCTTTATATAAGGGATATATTAAAATTATGTGATAATGTCAAAAAAAAGAGAACTTCATGTTCCCTTATATAAGTAGTGCTACCATCTTAAACACAAAAACTGCAACCAACAAAATCCCAATCCACTTAATGAACTTAAATGCGACTTTGATCCCAAAATAAATTAAGGCTATTGAAACCACAAAACCAAGAATGTCTGACATCTTTCAACCTCCAATTTAACAACTATTTTAATTGATTTTTACCTTCCTTTCAATACTTGCCTTTGATATAATTTAAGTTACCAATAACACAAGGAGTGATACAATGCGAACACCAGACTTAAACTGGATCAAAGACCCACGTGTCTTTCAAGTAAACAGACTACAAACTTACAGCGACCACATATATACAATTGGAAAGGACAAAAAACCAAGCTCATTCTCACTAAATGGAACATGGAAATTCAACCTTTCAAAAAATTATGATTCATGCTTTAAATTCTTCTATAATACAGAATTTAATGACTCCAACTGGAACGACATCCAAGTACCCGGACACATCCAGCTCCAAGGATTCGATAACCCACACTATACAGACGTTACCTACCCTTGGGATGGGCATGACGTGGTAAAACCCGGACAAATTGATATGGACAAAAACAAAGTCTATCAATACCGTAAAACATTTGATTGTCCACAAGACTTTATCGGAAATAAACTCATTCTATCCTTTGAAGGCGTAGAATCCAATATCTACGTATGGCTAAATGGTAAATTTATCGGATATGCAGAAGATTCCTTTACTCCAAGCCGCTTTGACATCACAAAATACATACAAGAAAAAGATAACATACTCTGCGTACGCATCTTTCAAAAATGCACAGGCACATGGCTAGAAGACCAAGACATGTGGCGCTTTACAGGCATATTTAGAGATGTCATGATCTATAAACAACCAAATCTTCATATACAAGACTTAAAAATCGATACAAACATTGATCTAGACACACACAAAAGTGTTCTTAGTTGTGTTTGTAAAATGAGCAGCAATGAATCCCATACACTACAAGCCAAACTATATGATCCACAAGGAAACATCGTATGGAATGGCAATATGCAAGATTCATTTGAAATCCCAGTAGAAAACACATGCCTATGGAGCAGTGAATTTCCGAATCTGTATCAATTAGAACTCGTTTTATACGATACAAACAACGAAATCATAGAAACCATTCAAGAACAAGTTGGATTTCGAAAATTCACGCTCGAATACGGCATTATGAAACTCAATGGAAAACGAATTGTATTTCACGGCATCAACCGCCATGAATGGGATCCAAAAACAGGAAGATGTTTATCTCAAGAAAAAATGGAAGAAGACATTCATATCTTAAAATCACTAAACATCAACGCCATACGAACATCTCACTATCCAAACAACAGCTATTGGTATAAACTATGTGACCAATACGGAATCTACGTCATTGACGAAATGAATCTAGAAACCCACGGAGCCAATGATATCCTTCCACAAAACAAAACCGAATGGACAGATTGTTTATTAGATAGAGCTAGAAGCATGTATGAAAGAGACAAAAACCATGCCTGCATCTTAATGTGGTCACTTGGAAATGAATCTGGCAGCGGATCCAACTTCATGCTCCTACACGACTACTTCAAAGAACAAGACCCATCAAGACTTGTTCACTATGAAGGCATCACACAAGATCGTACATTCGAAAATGCATCCGACATTGAATCTAGAATGTATACATCTCCAGAAAATGTGAAAGCCTATCTAGAAAGCCATCCAATGAAACCATTTATGCTATGTGAATATATGCACGCCATGGGAAATAGTCTTGGAGGCATGGAAGAATATACCAATCTAGAAGACGAATACGAACAATACCAAGGCGGCTTTGTATGGGACTATGTAGACCAAGCCATTTTAAAAGACGGACAATACTATTATGGACAAGACTTTGACGACTACCCTAATGACTCTAACTTTTGTGGAGATGGCATCCTATTGCCAAATCGAGAAGAAACCGGTAAAAGCCAAGAACTAAAACAACTCTACCGCTATGTCGATATGGAAATCCATTTCGATTCGGTAACCATTAAAAATAAAAACCTATTCTACGACCTAAGCAAAGATACCTTTATCTTTGAATTGAAACAAAATGGACTCGTTATACAATCCGGCATCTTTAAAACAAGCGTAGAACCAGGCACTACAAAAACAATGCCCGTACAATTTAAACAAATCAATACCCCAGGCTATTACACAAAAACCATCTACTACAAAACACCATTAGGCATTCAATCCTTTGACCAACAAGTCTTTGAAGTCAAACAAGACCCACCCAAAGAACAAGCCATGCTCGTAGTAGAAGGCAAAGAAACAATCGGCATTCAATTTATCGATACCGAATACTTATTCGATAAACGAAAAGGTTTAGTATCCATTCAAGTAAATGATGAAGAAATACTTCAACAAGCACCAAAACCCATCTTCTACAGAGCCTTAACCGACAATGATCGTGGTGCCAAACAAACCTATGCCAACTGGCTAAATGCAAGCCTATTTCAAAATGTAGTTGACTTTAAAATGATACGAAACTCCAAATGCGCACAAATAATCTATACAATACAACTTGAATCTATTGAAGAAGAATGTAAACTCGTCTATACAGTCTACAACAATCAAAGTATTCAAATCCAGTTGCACCTAGACAAAAACTCACAAAGACAAACACTACCA
This sequence comes from Holdemanella porci, assembly GCF_009696075.1. Classification (GTDB taxonomy): domain Bacteria; phylum Bacillota_I; class Bacilli_A; order Erysipelotrichales; family Erysipelotrichaceae; genus Holdemanella; species Holdemanella porci. The sequence continues at coordinate 50,280 of NZ_VUMR01000001.1, forward strand.
CTCTTTGGAATCGAGTTTGCTCTAAAAGAAGAGTTCAAAAACTTCGCTTACTTTGGAAAAGGCGAAAAAGACACATATATAGATCGAGACCATGCCTTAACCGATTTCTACTTTGAAAACGTAGACACAAACTACATTCCATACTTAAAGCCACAAGAACACGGCAACCACACAGACTGCAAATGGTGCAGCCTATCCAACGACACCATTCAAGTAAACATCAAGTCTGAAAAAATGGAATGCATGGCAAGCAAGTATTCCTTTATGCACCTATATAATGCTAACCACACATTTGAACTTCCACAAACCAATACAACCCATCTAAGAATCACAAAACAACAAATGGGCGTAGGCGGAATCAACAGCTGGGGCGCAAAAGTACAACCACAATACTTAATTGACCAATCTAAAAACCTAGACTTTACATGTACACTCTATATTTCAAAGAAGGATTAACCTCCTTCTTTTTGTTTATACGTTTCACTATAATACGTATTGTGTATGCACGTATATTTTGATATGATAATTGTGCAAAGAGGACACATATGCCAATGACGTCAAAGGATATGGAGCGACTTATCCTTACGGATGGATGGGTTCCCACAGGCAATACAAACACCCAACGAAAAAAGGTAAAGTGACTATACCATTATCAAAGTCAACTGAACAATCCATTCTAAAACAAGCAGGGCTTAAATAACTCTGCTTGAATATTTTAAAAAGGAGGTAAACAACATGTTGTCAATTTATCCAGCTTGTTTCTTTAAAGAAGAAAATCATTACTCTGTCATTTTTCCAGACTTCAATTACCTTTCCACATGTGGAGATTCACTACAAGACGCAATGGAAATGGCCGTAGATTGTCTAGCCGGTGCATTGTTCAGCGCAAAACTAGACAATGAAGATATTCCAATTCCTTCAAAGTTAGAAGAAATTGATCCAACACAAATCGCATCTGAACTTGAATTCGAATTTAAACAATCTTTTGTCACCCTTGTATCTGTTGATGTTGAAGAATATGCAAAAACACATTTCAATAAAGCTATCAAAAAAACATTAACCATACCCGAATGGTTAAACAATGAAGCTATGAGCAAGAAAATCAATTTCTCGCAAGTTCTTCAAGAAGCATTGATTGCCAAATTGCATTCGTTGTGAATTATAAATATCTAACACATTATACGATCAACCCTCATACCTTCTATTAAACTATTCCTTTTTACTTGGAGTACAAACAATGATACTATCACACCCTCAAAAACAGTAGACCACGATAAGGTCGCAAAAGAACTCGAATTTGAATACAAAAGTTGCTTTATTAAACAGATTGAGCTGTAGTTACAAACTACAGCTCATTTTCTGATTCAACCAAAGAGAACTTACAAAAACAATTCAAATCTTGATTTTTTTCATTTTTTGGAAATTACGCAAATGTTTTCCCTTTTATTTCTTAATCAAATTACTATCATTCTTATACTTCGTAAATGCTCCTTTTGGATTTTGATTCCAAAAGGAGTTAATATCAAAATGATGGTTTATTAAAACTTGTTTAAGATTCTTACATTTTGCTAAATCACTCTTATACTCACTATTCGATTTACTCTTCATGAGCTCCTTTACATTTGCAATATTACAACTACGCACTAACTCATCCTCTAGATTTTTCACTTCAGGAATAATAATCACCTTTTTCACATTAGACTGTTTTTTTAAGAAATGAAGATTGTAGTCTAATATATCCGTTTCATCTTTATCTGTATCAAACACCAAGATAACAATCGTTCCAGGTTTTAATTTCATTAAAATATTTTTGTTCAATTTATTCTGAATAACATTAAATACATCCACTTTTCCAGCTTGAATACATTGAAAATCTGTTTTTAATGTATTAATAATGGCACGTTCCCCTTCACCTTCAACAAAGAAATGATAAATATTTTTAGACATGGCAATGGCTCCTAATCTTACAAATCTTCAATTTCATATAATAAATCTAAATTTGGTGAAACCGAAAACAAGTCATTATCAACTGCATTTCTCAATGAATCCGTACTCTTCTTTAGATAATCGGCCGCATTTATTACCTTAATGACTTGATCATCTTCAAATATTTCTTTCTTTAAGAAGTTAAAACTATGCTTAGGAAGAGGCAGATCCAATATATCTAAATTATGTGTTGTAAAAAACAACTGACTATTGGGTTTCAACAAAGAAATCATTAATGATAAAAAGCCTTTTTCGATATCTGAATGTACATACGAAAATTTTTCATCACAATAATAAAAACTATGTTTATCCGATTTAATAGAAGCTACAATTCCCGCAATATCAAGACCAGATTTTGTACCACTAGACAACATAGACGGATTTAATATCTTACCATCTTTTATAAGAATCTCTTCCTTTCCCATCTGAATCGCATAAGTATCTTCAAGTTCATTTAATTTTATAATTCCCTTAATTGCAGGATCTAATACTTTTAAAGTATGATTCAACACTCTCAAATATTCTTCATTCTCTTCAATGCGATATCTAGTTTTAAAGAACGCATCAAACGGAAACGAAAATAGCCATGATAAATTCTTCAATTTTTCTAATTCCATAATGTAATTCGTATCTGTAAAACCTGTCATTATTGAATCTAGTCTTTTTGCACAAGTCTCATAATTTTCTCTTTGCTTAATATCAGTCGACTCAATTCGAATTTTAATATTCTCAGAAGAATAATCATGATTTTCACTAGGATCAAACTCTGCATTAATTCTGTATAACTTATAAATATCATGATCCATATTCACAAAATCCATTGAAAAAGAAGCTTTTTTATCTTTATCCGCAATATATGACGTAATAATTTCTACATTTCTTTTTCCAATCAAAATAAATATAGAAAGAATCAGACGACCTAAAGACGTCTTTCCTGTCGCATTTGAACCCATAATAATATTCACTTTCTTATAGCGAAAATTTGGTAACCCATCCAAATGTTCATGTTCAATATATGAATTCACAATTTTTTTTGGATACGAAAAATTCACATGAAAATTTCTAAATGCACATAAATTATCCAATTTTAAATCCATAACGATCATATTTCTCAACCTCTCTTTTTTTGTATTACTTCTACTTATTAGAACTAATATCAGTATATACTTATATTGCATTTTTCTCAACCAGAAAAGAAAAGTATAGTTCGTTTGATTTTTAGATATCAAAATGCCCCATACCTTCTATAGATATGAGGCTTTAAACTATTCCCTTTATCCGGATTGCAAATGATAATACTACCAGCACCCTCAATATATAAATAAGCCTCATACTTCTCTTTAGCAAATTCAATCAAATGACCTGTATTACCCAACCCTAATACTTTGGATATTCTTTAGACACCCAATTCACTAACAAGAATAATGATTGCACTTCATCCTGGTATTCCGTATATTCAATCACTCTTTAATTTCATAGTTAATAGTTCCATGACCATCTTTGATTTCAACTCTAGCCATGGCACCATTTACTACATACATATGCGGATACGTATGACCAATATCCACCTGAAATACAACATTAATATCAGGTAGTGCTTTTTTAAAAGCGTCTTCATACCCAATTAAATCCGAAACATTCTTAAATAGTACACGACCTACCAATATAGCCTTTGTATATTTAAAATACCCCATATACTTCATCTTCAGTAAAGCACGATACACATCACATGAATTCATTGAAAAAATATCAAAGAACCAAATAATCCCATCTTCTTTATAACGTTCATTAAATTCTTTTACAAAATCATAAGGCGTGCCCGCCATATCATTTATACTCTCAAAACAACCACCAAGTAATCTACCCGATACACTACAATCACCCACATACTCTGTCTTTGTGTTAAGTATTGGAGCACCATCATTATAAAAATCAACATCCTGATGCATAGAACTTGAATGCAATTCACTATTCTTTCCCTTTAAAAAATCAAGACACAAACTCGAATATTCATTAATACTATATTCATCAAAACTACCCGCATTAAAACCATACACCGTAGCCAAATCACACTTACAAGTTATGGGAAACAATAAATTTGTAGGATCACTCGCCCCCAAGTACCACTTGGGATTCTTTTCAATCCAATCAAAATCCATATACGGCAACGTCTCAAACTGAAAGTCACCACCAGCCGCCAACCATATAGCTCCAACACTAGAATCATTCACCAACAAATTCAATTCATCAACACGAGTTTTGGCATCAATACTTGGTTCACTATTATTACGAACACTAGCAGTTTCAACAATATGATACCCATTGGATTCAATATACTCTATAGACGCATCAAAACTATCTAGCTTATGCCCTACACCACTCGACATAGCACAAACACCAATTGTATTATACTTCTCATTTAAAAATTTAGGATATTTCATACACAAAAAAACCTCCACACCCATTATAAAGGAAAAACGACAAGACACAAAGTCCTGCCGCATTTCCAATAGTTTAAAATAGAAAGGAAGTTTTATGTATTAGCACTTAATACACTTTTATTATAATCCCTATACAACCATTTGTCTTTGTACTTTTTAGTGAATTTGTATTAAAATCAGTCATAAACTAACATCTTTCAATACTAAATACTGCTTCGAACATAGATTTTCTAAACGAACATCAATAAGAAAACCATTAACATGAATTGCGATATTCAAATTACCATACTCGCTTCACTTTGTTTCTTAATATTACTATCTACACGAACACTAAAGCTTATTGTATCCATACTCATTTATATGGATGTCAATACAAGAGGATAGCCTTAGCCTTAATAAAATATATTGTGTAAAATCCGATTGATGGTAGAAATACCAAAAACGGTGTACCCTACCAAAACCAAACGGAAAGTGATTGGAAACGTCAGCCTGGACCCAGGCTAAAAACAATGAGGACTCGGTAAGATGTTCAGACTCACAACAATCAAATTTAGAGCTTTTACTCTTTTTTTATTCCATTTCGGCAGTCTCAAGCTAGCGTTTCTTCATTTTCTTAAATATATTTGTTTTCAATGTATACTCACTCTTTCAATACTCTTAACGCTTCCTCTACGTCAGAGTATCGTTTTACCAAAGGATCACACACAATACGTTCAGCCTCCAACATAGCTGCCATTGTTTCCTTGTTTACATCAAAAGGAAAACCACCTACACAAAGAGACTTATTAAGAAACACATTGATCGCAGTATTCAAATCAACACCTAATTCACCATACATGGCTTCACATTGTTTTAAAATATCACTATCTACACAAATATTGAAACTTGTTGTATTATCCATAATATTAGCTCCTTTACATTTAAATTTTCATTAAATTATGCTATGCAATTAAGGCAAAAGTAATACTACACTACCCTTTTGCTTTTCTTAACCCATAAGATATTTCTGCACTCTTTATGGAATCACTTAATTCTTTGATAATTGTCCACTTAACTGTGTATTAATCGTTTTTCCAAATGCATAGGTCGTTCCAAAGAAACTTTTTTTATTTCTAGTAAGTTTAGAATCAATTCATTTCAAAGAACAGTTACGTACTTCATTTACTGAATCCAAACATTTTTTTGAATTCTTCAACATCTTTTAGATCATGATGATCATTTGTTGTTTGAATTTTGATTTTCTTTGTATCCGACATAATACGACAAAATCGATCTATATCAGAACCTTTAATTTTAAATGTATCTGTAAAACTCTTGATTGCCATACAACATACCCTACCTTTCAAAAATAAATAACGCTTACCTAGGCCACAACGGTGTGGAAGACGCATCTTTTACCCACTTCAGACGTTCCTATATCTATAATACACAAAGTTTAACCAACAAAAAAGAGTAGGCGCGCATTCCTACTCTTTATGCATCCTCTATTAAGTCGCGATTTAAGAGAATAAATTGACGGATTATTTCTCACAGAAATATTATAGAGAGAAATAGTTCTATGTGCGAAATCGCTTTCACAAAACCAATAGTATTATATATCAATTTTGTTTATCATGTTTGCACAAATTAGCAATCTGTTTATATTTTTTGTTGAGAATCATAAATAATCAAAGCCATGAAGACAAGATCCTCATCTTGTTCATTCAAAATACTATGACCCTTGCCACTTGGCGTAAAATAATGTTCCCCTGGCTTTAAATATAAAGTTCGCTCATGATTATCATCCAGTGTTGCCACTCCAGAAAGAACGAAATAATCTTCGCCATCTCCATTATGCACATGATAACCAACACTACAACCCTTCTTTAAAGTGACCTTGGCATACACACGATTCATACCATGCATCTCTTGAGTACTCATGATATGTTCAAAATGTGCAATACCAGTACCACCCATAAAATTTTCTTTATCTACAACTACCATTTTCTATACCCCTAGATCAAAGAATTATCTTTGAAATAATTGATCTTCATACTTGACTTCACTTCATCCAAAGTCTTTTCCGCTGTCGCATACGCCTTTTTCGTACCCTCTTCTAGAATCTTAACAACTTCAGGAAGTTTAGCCTGCCATTCCAATCTTCTTTCACGAATTGGAGCCAACTCTTCTTGCATAACACTATTTAAGAAACGTTTCACCTTCACATCTCCTAAACCACCACGCTGATAGTGTGCTTTTAATGCATCCAAATTTTCATATTCCGGCAAATACTTTTCGAAATGCTCTGGCTTACAGAACGCATCCAAATATGTAAATACACAGTTTCCCTCAATCTTACCAGGATCACTCACCTTAATATGATCAGGATCTGTATACATACTCATAACTTTCTTCTTGATTGTCTCTTCATCATCCGACAAATAAATACAGTTACCTAAAGACTTAGACATCTTTGCCTTACCATCTGTACCCGGAAGTCTTAAACAAGCACAGTTTTGTGGTAATAAGATTTTAGGTTCTACCAAAGTTTCCCCATAAATCGAATTGAATTTGTGAACGATCTCCTGCGTCTGTTCAATCATAGGCATCTGATCTTCACCAGCAGGAACCGTAGTTGCCTTAAATGCCGTAATGTCGGCAGCCTGTGAAATTGGATAACACTGGAAGCCAACCGGAATGCTCGCATCAAATCCACGCATCTTAATTTCAGCCTTCACAGTTGGATTTCTTTGAAGACGACTTACAGAAACTAAGTTCATATAATAGAATGTCAATTCTGTCAATTGACTGATTTCAGACTGAATAAAAATTGTTGTCTTACTCGGATCAATACCACAAGCCAAATAATCCAAAGCCACCTCTAAAATGTTTTCACGCACCTTATCCGGATTATCAAAATTATCTGTCAATGCCTGTGCATCCGCAATCATAATATAAATTTCATCATATTCTCCAGAATTCTGTAAAAGAACACGATTTCTTAAGGAACCCACATAATGTCCAATATGCAATTTACCCGTCGGACGATCCCCCGTTAAAATAATCTTAGCCATAAATACCTCACTATAATAATTGTTTCTTCGCAAAATTCCATGTGTCTCTACACATGTCATCTAGATTCTTTTCAGCCACCCAGCCAAGCTGTTCCTTAGCACGAGTCGGATCTGCGTAGCAAGTCGCAATATCACCTGGACGTCTTGGTTTGATCACATAAGGAATCTTGATTCCATTCACTCTTTCAAAGGCATGCACAATATCCAATACACTATATCCTTTTCCTGTTCCCAAGTTACAAATATGCACACCCGGCGTATTGTACTTTTCAATTGCTAATACATGACCTTTAGCCAAGTCAACCACATGAATATAGTCACGAACACCCGTTCCATCCGGTGTATCATAATCATCTCCAAATACACCAAGTTCTGGAAGTTCACCCGTTGCCACTTTCATAATATATGGCATCAAGTTATTTGGAATTCCCTTTGGATTTTCACCAATCAAACCCGACTCATGCGCTCCAATAGGATTGAAATAACGAAGTAAAGTTACACTCATTTCTGGGTTGGCAAACTGCACATCTGTTAAGATTCTTTCCATCATCGCCTTTGTAGCTCCATAAGGATTGGTTGTAACACCAAGCTTACAGTCTTCTGTTAAAGGAACCACTTCAGGATCTCCATATACAGTCGCACTTGAACTAAACACAATACTTGGAACATGATACTTTTTCATCATTTTGGCAACTACTAAAGTAGTCATCAAGTTATTTGTATAATACTCAATTGGTTTTTGAACACTTTCACCAACTGCTTTAAATGCACAACAATGAATCACCGCATCCAATTTATTTTCCTTAAATACAGACTCTGTTTTTTCTTCATCTAACACATTGAATTCATAAAACTTAACATGTTTTCCTGTAATTTTATAAATCGATTCCAACACATCTGGTTTTGAATTTGAGAAATCATCAATCACGACAACATCATGACCACTTTCTAATAATTCAACACAAATATGACTACCAATATATCCAGTACCACCGGCAATTAAAATATTCATACGTAAAACCTCATTTCTATCCAACATTATAACCTATTTTGACCATACTACAAAATAAGAATCTCTTTACATTCCTCTTTGGTTAAAGATACAGCCTTATCCTCAAACCAAAGACAACCATTCTTCTTGTCATAATAATCAAATTTGATACTACGACCCAATTTCTTTTCCAACTGCTTCTTTTTAACCAGTACAAGTTTAGGATTTAAACACTGATCATAGATCTTAAAAGCCAAAAGAAACTGTGAAACACTATGACAAAGTACAACCCTCTCATCTTCACACAAATTATCTATATTCTTTTGTTGTGTCAAAACAAGATTAAACTTCTTTTTCGGATCCCGATATAGGAATGGATAGTACAAATAAAACATCGACTTACACTTTTGACATTGATGTATAAAATACGAACCATCATTCAAGCGAATTCTAGCGACACTATCCATTTGTGCAATCACAACCGTATCTCTTTTTATCTCAAAAACATGCCCACAATGTGGACATGTGATGGGTATCATTCTTTCTTTCATCAAATAGATCGACAAGCCGATTTTAACCACTCAGCTTCATCACTCGTTAAATAAGGACTGATCTTTTCCAATACCTCTTTATGATAGTTGTTTAACCAAGCCTTTTCTTCATTTGTCAATAAAGAAACATCCAAACCATCCAAGTCAAAAGGTACAAACGTAATTGGTTCAAAATGCATGAACTGACCATAGTTATTCACATTGCCTTTTACGACAACCATTTCATTTTCATGACGAATACCAAACTTACCTTCACAATAGACACCCGGCTCATTTGAAGTAATCATACCCTCATCTAATACACACATTTCATTACGATGAGGTAAGACTCTCCATCTAAAGCCATTTGGTGATTCATGTACATTCAATAAGTGACCTACACCATGTCCTGTACCACATTGATAATCCACATCCTGATCCCATAGTGGTCCACGAGCTAGAATATCTAAGTTGATTCCTGAACATCCAAATAAGAAGTGTGCATCCGATAAACGAATATGTCCTCTTAATGCCTTAGTAAACCAATATCGCTCTTCTTCACTAATATCACCCAACACAAATGTACGCGTAATATCTGTAGTTCCCTCTAGATATTGTCCACCACTATCAATTAGAAGCATGCCTGAATTTGTAATTTCAACATTCGTTTCTGGCTTTGAAGAATAGTGCATCATAGCCGCATGTTCTTTATAAGCACAAATCGTATCAAAACTATCCTCTAAATAGTTGTCTTGTTGGCTACGAAGAACTTGTAATTTAGACTGAACGCTCATTTCGCTCATCTCTATCTTACCCACATTCTTCTTTAACCAATACATGAATTTAGTAACGGCAACACCATCTTTAATGTGCGCCCACTTTGTACACTTTAATTCTGTTTCATTCTTTAAAGCCTTCCATAAAATGATTGGACTCTCCTTAAATACTGGCTTAGCCTTTAAATTAGAAACAATCGCATAGTTTACACTCGAAGGATCCACTAGTACTAAACCATTCAATGCCTTTGTAGCTTCATACATATCATTATAGCCACAAACCGTAACATTGTTCTTACTAAATTCTTGTTCACTCAATTCATCCAAACGAGAAGCATCCATATAAATAGAAGCCGAATCTAAAGATACGATTGAATATGCAAGCGCAACTGGAAAGTTAGGAATGTCATGTGCTCTTAAATTATAAAGCCATGCAATCTGATCCACACTTGTGAGTACAATGGAATCGACTTTATTTTCCCTTAAGAAAGCACGCAAACGAGAAAGCTTACTTTCCATAGATTCACCCGCAAACTTTTCCGAATAATGGAAAGTTGGTGTACTAGGAAGCTCAGGACGATCTGTCCATACGTCATTTACTAAATCTAGATTTACATTCATGTTTAAGTGTGCCAAATCAAATACAGATTTATAGGCCAAGGCATCCTTTGTATTCATGACACGACCATCAAATCCAACGGTATCGTTTTCTTTTAGATTTTCAACAATATACGCATCTAGTTCAGGAACTCCAGGCTGACCCATTCTCATTAAATCAATGCCTGTACCTTGCAATTGATTTGCCGCCTGAATAAAATAACGACCATCTGTCCATAGTGCAGCCTTATCCAGTAATACAACTAAGACACCTGCACTTCCAGTGAATCCAGACATATATTTACGACATGCGAAATATTCGCAAACATATTCTGTTTCATGAAAGTCAGACGTAGGAATAATATATGCCTGTACATTATTCTCCATCATCTTCTCACGCAATTTTGAAATTCTTTGAGTAATCATTTTTTTAAATCCTTCTTTCCTCTATGCCAATTTCTTAAGTGCATCCACCTGGTATACCATATCCAAGAAATCAAATGCCCCACAAGAAAAACATAACACAATCATAATCAAAAATAACATCTTAATAATATAAGTCACAAAATAAACCGCTTTGACACTATTCTCCAATCGCATGTATTTAAAGTGTGACCACATAATAAAAAGCGGAAACATAAACAATGCACCTTGAAACAACCAATACATCCAAGTACGATTTTGTAGAAGGTATAAGATGTTGAATACCTTATGCGCATGAAAATCAATCATGAACTGATTGATCACAGCCACCGATGCATGCCCATTTAAAAAGCCAAGTGCACCTAGAAAGCTGACACCCGCAAATACATTCGTCAAAAAGATAACGGTTTTTGCGATTTGTTTAGGCTTCTTTGTGGTAACACGATTTGCCTGTGCCAAAAGACATAAGTGGCTCACAATAAAAAATATACCATATAAAAATGAATAGAACGGAATGAAACAATAGAAGATACAGAAAACTATCGATATACCCAACATTAGATTTCCAATGGAATCGGTTGTCGTACGATACTTCTGAATTCTACGAATTCCATTTTTATGCATTGAAAAAGCACGCGTAATCGCATTATAAACCGGTTTTGGAAGTATTGACATCAATACCACGAAAACAAGCACAATACCTATCACAATATAATCGCCCATTTTATCCCCCTTTTAATATTTACCTTTCTATTGTAGAATAAAAATATCATTTCGTCCAATCAGAAAGAGGTCTATATGAAACTTATATTTTTAGACGCCGATGGCACCCTGTTTCATCACGAAGGCTACATTCCGGATAGTGCAATAGACGCTTGTATTCAAGCCCAGAAAAACGGACACAAAGTCATTCTATGCACAGGAAGACAGCGCATTGAAATCTTTGGCCCGATGCTAGAAATTGACTATGACGCCATTATTGCCGGAAGTGGGGCAACCATTGAATGTGAACACAAAATCGTAGAAGAAAATGCACTCACAAAAGAAGAAAGCCAATACCTTTCTAACTACTTATTAGAAAACAACATTCCCGCAAACTTTGAATGTTCTAATGGTATCTATGCCACTCAATATACAAAAGACACGATGTTAAAAATGGTGGAAGAACAATGTGCCGGCAAAAGTGAAGAAGAAAAAGCCAAACATGGCCTTACCATTCTAACGAGCCAAATCCGTGTTGTCGACAATATAAAAGACCTTGTCTACAACAAAGTCTCCGTTATTGACAATGGGAAAACGCCATACAAAAAGATCCAACAAGATCTGTCCGACAAATACGATGTGATTCCGGCAACCTTTGCACCACTAGGAAAAGAAAGTGGAGAAATCACTTCCTATCACATCAATAAAGCCACAGGCATGGATGCCGTAATCAAATACTTTCATGCCGACATTAAAGATACGATTGCGATTGGAGACGGCTTTAATGATATTCCTATGTTTGAAAAAGCACATCTAAGCATCGCCATGGGAAATGCTCCACAAGAAATCAAAGATAAAGCAGATAAAATTACAACATCACTAGATGAAGATGGTATATATCATGCCTTTAAAGAATTGAATCTAATTTAAAGAATATCCTACAAAAATCATATACGATTTCTGTAGGATATTCTTTGCCTTCAATTACCGCATAGTTTGAAAAACACGTTTGATCAGACACTTCAATCACAGGACATTCATCGATTTCAATTTGATTTATTATTCTCATAAGCAATTCTAAAATAATCCAAATAAGCTTTATATTTGTCTTGTGCCGACAAACAAGTATCCATTAGATATCCTCTTTCATAATCCCATTCTTTTAAGCCGCGATAATAAAACATTTTCAACTGATCATCGATTATAAATGGGACAATATTATATTTCAAACATTCTTTAAATAAAATCAATCTTCCAACACGACCATTTCCATCTTGAAATGGATGAATACGCTCAAACCTTACATGAAAATCGAGTATATCTTCAAAAGTTTTTTCTTTTTTACCATTATATTCTTTTAACAATTCCTTCATTCTACTTGGAACTTCTTCAGGAAGTGCTGTATTCATTCCTCCAACTTCATTTGGTACCTTTTTATAGTCACCGACCACAAACCATTCTTTTCTTGAATCACTTGTACCATTCTTCAAAGTCAAGTGTAAATCTTTATTGAACCTCTCATCACTGAAGTGACGAGATTCTTGGGAACAGGGTTTCTATCGAAACCTTTCTTACCAAGCTATCCCCGCAGTTCCTGCGGTTTTTATTAATTTTAGTTAATTTGCTAATATGCCCTGCATCAATATATTGATGGATGCATTTATATCTCTGTCATGATTTGAATGGCATTTTGGACATGTCCATTCTCTTACTTTTAAATCTTTTGTTCCTTCATTCTTATATCCGCAACAATGACAGGTCTGACTGCTCGCATAGAACGTGTCTACTTTCTTGATTACCTTTCCATACCACTTTGCTTTATATTCTAGCTGTGTTGTAAACTTTGACCAGGATACATCCGATATAGACTGGGCTAGATTGTGGTTTTTAAGCATGTTGTCGACTTTTAAGTCTTCTATACAGATGATGTCATATTCTCTAATGATTCTAGTAGATAGTTTGTTGATAAAATCCATTCTTTGACTCGCTATCTTTTCATGAAGTCTTGCAATCTTGATTCTGTTTTTGATCCAGTTGCGGCCGCCCTTTGTTTTTCGTGACTGCTGCTTCTGTAGCTTTTTCAGTTTCTCAATCGACTTCTTCAGATATTTTGGATTCTCTACCTTTTCTCCATTACTCAATATGATAAAATCCTTGATACCTAGATCTATACCTGTTTCATTATATGTCAGTGGAAACAAGACTTCTTCTACATCCGTATAACATAATGAAACATAATACTTGCCACTTGGTACTTGTGATACCGTTGCACTAAGGAGTCTTCCTTTTGGTGCTCGTGTTTTCTTTATCTTTACAAGACCAATCTTAGGAAGCTTGACCTTATTTTCATAGAGTTCAATATTTCCATTCGTATATTTTGTTGTATACGAATAACGATGCGTCTTCTTCGATTTGAATCTAGGATATTCAGCTTTTTTCTTAAAGAAATTGGTATAGGCCGTATCCAGATTCTTTACACTGGACTGTAGAGCAATCGAATCCACTTCCTTAAGCCATTCATATTCTTTCTTTAAAGAAACTAGATCCTTAGCACATGCCGAATAACTTAACGTGATTCCATCTTTTTCATAGACATCCTTACGTTTTGCCAGGTAATGATTATATACAAAACGAGTGCAGCCAAAAGTCTTGGCCAGCAATATTCTTTGTTCTCTGTTTGGATAGATACGATACTTGAATGCCTTTTCCATGATGATTTCTCCTTATTGATTCGCTATTTTCTTTTTTGACTTCTTATATACTCTATAATCTGTTCTTCTGTATTTTCAGAAACTGTAGCTACAAAATAAGAAGGATTCCATAGATGTCCACCCCATAATTTGGATCTTAGACCATCTCCAAACTCTTTCATCAAGAGTCTGGCCGATACACCCTTCATAGCTTTTATAATATTTGGAATGTAATGCTGCGGCGTACAATTGATCAGCATACGGATATGATCTTTCTCTATATTCATTTCCAGAATTTGAAAACCATTATCCTTTGAAATCTGAGTCAGCAGCTCTTTTAATCTTGTTGCAATCTGTCCATTCAAGATATTACGACGATACTTTACACACCATACGATATGATATTGTATTGAATAGACATAGCCTCTTCCTTTAACAACTTCCATATGTTTTTCCTCATAAATATTATAACATATGTATATACTTAAAATAATATATTTATCATTTATTTTTAATTTATTTATCTAACATCTGCACATCTAATTCATCTCATGACTAAAGTCACGAGTGTTCTTAGATTGCATTATAAAGTAACAGGCTGTTCTTTCTTCTTGTTCGTACGAACAGGTTTTTTGGCATTTTCTGGAATTTTCCAAGTTTTACCGGCAATAAATGCACCATCTACACGATTCTGTGCACAATAATTTCGAACACTGCGCTCGGATATATCCCATTTTTTTGCTATTTCGGCCACTGAAAAATATCTCATAAGAAATCCTCCATCTAGTAATAGTAGATCATATTATCGGCAATTTTATATTACAGATACTTTATTATTCATTTATTTTTGCCGGTAAAATGCAAAAAAAACGCCTAGATTTCTCTAAGCGTTTGTATGTTTTACTCTTCTACGATTTCACTCAAACGATCAATACCCACTTGGATACGACGCAATGTTTCATCTTTTCCTAAGATAAACGCAATTTCGATGGCTCCACCTGGAGTGAATTGTTTACCAGAAATAGCTGTACGAATTGGCCATAATACCTGTCCATTCTTCATTTCTAATTCTTTAGGAAGCGCTAATAAACATTCGTGCAATGCATCCATGCTGTCCCATTGATCAAAGGCTTCTAAAGCTTGCTTGCTGGCTTTTAAAGCTTTTAATGCAACTTCTGGAGTTGTTTTCATTTTCTTGTGACGATACATCTCTAAATCGTAATCTACTAATGTATCAAAGAAGTCAACACTCTCTTCGATTTGATTTAAGATATCAATACGAGGTTGAATGATTTTGGCAATCTCTTTTAAGTTGTATGGTCCATGAACCGCTTTTTCTAAGTATGGACGAACTGTTTCATAATATGTTTCTTCATCCATGTTTCTCAAATATACACCGTTCATCCAAGTCAATTTATCAATATCGAAAATGGCTGGTGATTTAGAAATACGGTGAATATTAAATACTTTGATCAACTCATCCAAAGTATAGATTTCCTGTTCAGTTTCAGGAGCCCATCCAAGAAGTGCGATATAGTTCATGATCGCTTCCGGCAAATATCCCTTCGCAACAAGATCTTGGAAAGAAGCATCTCCATTACGCTTTGATAATTTGTGGTGTTCATCCTTCATTACAGGAGGTACGTGTACGTATGTTGGTCTTTGCCATCCATACGCATCATAAATCAAGTTGTACTTAGGTGTACTTGATAAATATTCATTTCCACGAACTACATGAGAAATCTGCATTTGGTGATCATCAATAATGTTCGCAAAGTTGTATGTTGGATATCCATCCGATTTAATCAAGATTTGTTCATCCAATACATCTCCATCCACTTCAATACGACCATATACTTCATCATCAAAATAGGTTTCACCAACATCTTTGATTGTTTGACGAATAACATAAGGTTCACCCGCATCCAATTTAGCCTGTACTTCCTCAGCACTCAAGTGCTTACAAGGATCATTGAACTTAAAAGAAATACCTAAACTTTCAGCTTCTTTTCTTTGAGCCTCAATCTCCTCTTCACTACAGAAACAATAGTGAGCTCCACCAAGTTTAATTAAATCTTCGGCATACCCTTTGTACATAGGTAAACGTTCACTTTGAATATATGGACCAAAGTCTCCACCAATGTCTGGACCTTCATCCCAGTTCAAACCACACTCTTTTAAAGTTTTATAAATAACATCTACAGCACCTTCTACCTTACGCTCTTGGTCAGTATCCTCAATACGTAATAAGAAGTCGCCACCTTCGTGTTTCGCAATTAAAAATTCAAATAAAGCTGTACGCAAATTTCCAATGTGCATATAGCCAGTTGGACTCGGCGCAAAACGAGTTCTAGTTTTATTCATAGTTATAATCTTCCTTTCGCTTTCTATATAATAATACGAAACTACATTTCTTTCAAGATTCCTTCAATCAACTCCGACTTTTCTTTTCGAGACATTTGTTTAATTTTATACTCCAGCTTCAAAGCCTTGGACTTCGACTCACAAGCCCTTACATACACAAGCTTACAAGGCCTTCTAGACCGCGTATATTTTGCCCCCTTACCCAAGTTATGCGTTTCTAATCTTTTATCTACATCCGTTGTATATCCCGTATAATATGTAGAATCCCTACACTCTAAAATATATACATATTGACCTTTTTCCATAT
This sequence comes from Holdemanella porci, assembly GCF_009696075.1. Taxonomy (GTDB): domain Bacteria; phylum Bacillota_I; class Bacilli_A; order Erysipelotrichales; family Erysipelotrichaceae; genus Holdemanella; species Holdemanella porci. The sequence goes on from NZ_VUMR01000001.1 coordinate 67,140, forward strand.
ACCCATCATACCACAAGAAAAGAAAGTAGGAAAACACCTACTTTCTTAACTTCTTATTAATCAAATGTAAAATAATCACAAGCGCAATTAAACCCAAAGTCACATAAATATTACCATGATATTCAATTCCTGTTGGAACATGAATCTTCTTATTCTCAAACAAGAATTCATGATTCTCTACCTTTTTACCATCAATAAAGATTTCATCCTCCTTGACTTCCACAAATAAGACTTGATCCGATTTTTCATACCCATTAGGAGCCTTTGTCTCCTTTAAATACATCTTATCTTCACGCATTAAAATCGATAGAGTACCATTACCTTTAAATGTCTTTAAAGATTCTGTACAATCCTTATCCTTATAACTTGTAAACTCGACAGAATCTAAGATTTCATCCTTAGAATCCCTATCAATCTTTTTAATAATCAACTTTTCAAACGGACGATGCTTAGGATACAACACCACATCACAATTTAATGTATCCCCATCCCACTCAGGAACACTCACTAACATCGGACTCATTCTTTCATACTCATGAATATTGACAGGATCAATAAAGTACAATCCTTCTTCTACATCTTCAAGAACAGCTTTCCCTTCTTCATCCGTGACAAGAGTTTGTCCAACCATGGAATATCCACTTAATTTTGTACAAATTGCTTCCACTTCTTCAGCCAATAACTCCGTATTGAAGTCCACATCTAAATCTTGAAATTCTTCATTTAGTACATAAAAGCCATCCACAAGCTTTGCGACTTGAACAACACTAAACTCAACATTCTCCTTCGAGAGTTCGTCTACCGAATCCTGCAACTCCACGCTAATCGAGTTTGCGTTTATCGGCAGTACACATGCCATCAACATTAAAATGATCAAACCAATTTTCTTCACCATATCACCACCATTACACAAATTATTGGAATTAAAATAAAACACAATTCCCTAAAAGAATACGATTTACGCACTTTTTTCTCTTTCTTTTTAGGAAACACTCTTTTGGCCCTTACAACCAACCTTTTCGTATTGATTCCATACGGCGTACAAGTCACTAGACTCAACAAATCCCTATTCTTTTCAATACCCATATCCAAGATAGCTTTTGGCTTTACCACAATAGAATCCACCACCTCATAGACCAATTCTTTTTTACACACATGGATATAGATCAAATCCTTCTTCTTTAACTCATCCAAACGCGTAAAAAGCTTGGCACTAGGAAGGCCTCTATGACCAGTTAATATACAATGCGAATTCTTTCCACCAACAGGAAGACTTGTAAAGTCAAAATGACCAATTCCACGATTTAATACTTCATCACTCGTTCCACGATAAATTGGTAAGTCTACATCGATCACTGGAATCTGGATAGTTGCGATTACGCTTGATGATAAAGTATTCAACATCGATTCATACGCTTCTTTTTCTTTACCCAAATACAAATTTTGATTGTAGTTCAACCCCGCATTAAAACTCGACTCCAATATGCCCTCATCCATTTTTTCTTCTTCTAAATAAAAACTTGAAATGACATTCTCTACACTTTGATGAAAGAAGAAATTTAAGATGAGTGGCAATACACAAATCAAAAATCCCAGAAAGAATAGAATCCTATTCTTCCCTTTTCTTCTTATATACATACACCATAATACCAGCACCTGTTAGTACACAGACAATCGTTCCCATAGATCCAGTGACCGGTAATTTAGAACCCGTTTGATTCACTACTTTTAAAGCTACACTTAAATCATTCGTACTCGCATTTAATTGCGTATTAAAACTTGTCGCCGATAGAGAAACCAATCCCTCTCCATTCGAAGTATAGTTATTTCGATTTGCTACAAATGTAGGCGTAATTTGAATCTCAATAGCTTCCTTTAATAAAGTATATCCATCCGGTGCCTTGATTTCTTTTAAATAATACGTTCCCTGATCCAAACCTTGAATCACAAATTCACCCTTTGCGTTGGATACAATCTCTTCATCTACACTATTTGAAACTACATATCCATTTGTGCTTTTCTTTACCTTTACTAAATCACTCAAAATCGAATCACGATACAACTTAAATGTAGCCCCCTCAAGTTTGACATCCTTCTCATTTGTCTTTAAACCCTTCACCTGATATGTATAGCACACAACACTATCCCAAGGCGTTTGTCCTTTAGACTCAGATTGCGGATCATTTGAGAAATTTAATCGCACCTTATTTTCAAAACCCTTTTTTGAAATCTTTGTGGCTGCCAAATCATTTAAATACGCATCATACGTAAACAAGATTGGATCTCCTTGACTGGCAAGTCCTTTAAAATCATTGAACGTAACTTTAAATCCAGTTGAAGATTTATTTACACTATACGTTTCCGCTGGAATAATCGTATCCTTGACTTTTACTTGTATACTATCTTCTTTTAAAGATAAACTTGGATCCATTTCATCCTCAAACTCTAAGAAATAAGAAACATAGCCACTCATATCCGGCACTTTCGATTCATACTTATATGAAATGTCCTGCATAATCTCAAAATCGCCCATATCATTCCAGCCTATATTGTTGTCATCTTCATAAATTTTCTTTACAATACTTGGATAATCCGACTTAATTTGAATCGTCGCTGTAGGATTTGCCGTATTGACCATCGTCATAGAACTTGCCGCATGAGTATTGGATACATTGGTAATTTCATCAATCAAATAAAAACCATATCCCAACTTATCCAACGTAATATTTCCATTCACATCACAACTCTCTACATTCACAATACGAGCTTCCATAGAAGATATCGCATTTTGAATCGATTCAATAAACGTACGATATTCACTTTGACTTCCTTCGTTATCTAAAGACATCATATATTCCACTACATCTTGATCCGATACCGTTTTAGATAACTTACTTGATACAAGCTCCTTGATTTTAGATGCATATACACTATTTAAAGTATAGTGAATCGAAGTATTATCCTTTGAATTTGTCGCATCAAATAATTTATATACTTTAAACGACTTACCTTGCATGGATTGATTTTGCTTTGCCTGAATCACAATACTCGCATCCCCCTCATTAAAATTTGCCGTCCCATGCACAACGGAAACACTTGTTTCTTGTGCGCTCACTGGACTTGTGACCATTGCCAACATCAATAGTCCTGTATAAATTAAATTTCTTTTATTCATGATTTCTCCTCAACATTAAATAGGCACCTACAACCACACACACCAAACTCATGCTGGAACCTGTATGTGGAAGCTTTGTCATTCTTTCATTCACAAACTCCAAGTTTACACTTCCATCTGCATATAAGCCATCTACTTTTTCTTGATCCATATACACATCATATTGTCCTTTAACCGGTATAAAATCCGTTTTTATACAATACACACGATCTATTTTTTGATAGCCACTTGGCGCCTTGATTTCCTTTAAATAATACGTTTCACCATTCTTTAAATCCGCAAAAGATACAACACCATCAACCGTAGTCTTCTCATCAATCTTTTCTTTACACTCACTGTCTTTAAATAATCCAAATACAGCACCATCCAGTAATTGATGCATATTGTTTTTCTTTACGATCTTCAATTCAAAAGGATTCACCTTATTTGAAAAAGTGATGACAGGATCCACTCCAGAAATACTTCCATCACGCAACACTTCAAATTCAATAGGATGCATATCCAGGGCATACCCATCTAGTGTCTTAAACTCGGTTAATGTATGTTTTCCTTTTGTCAGACCCATCCATTCAATTTCACCCTTATCATTCGTCTTTTCTTGTAAAGGAAACGGCAAATTTGGCATTGTATGCTTAAACAGGACATTTGGCAATGGAATTTGCGTACCCTCCTGTACTTTGACTAGCTTTAAACGGTTCACTGTATCTTTCACACTGAATGTCTTAAATGCACTAATATGTTCAGACGTACTACTTGTACGATCTAACTTTTGTACATATACTGTGCTATCCAATAAATACCCCTGTGGAGGATCGATTTCCTGAACCGTAATCGTACCTAATGGTAAACATATCTTTCCATTCAGATCCGTATAGAAGGCATCACCACTTACTTTATACGAATCTTCCATCAAAATCTTACCCGTCTTATCTGTCTTTAATATCCAGCTACGTATTGGTAAAACACCTAAACTTGCTGGATCCTTATCATATAGACCTCCATAAAACTTAAATTCATACTTCGCATCTTTTAAACTGGCCATACCCTGCGCTTTATTGCCTGTTTGGGCATCTTGTTTCACCAAAACTAAATCCACAAGATTGGTTTGTGGAACATCACGCACTTCGATTTCTTGAACCACTTGATCTTCAACCTTAACCGTATAGATTGTTGTATCTTTTTGATAGCCATGTGGCGCTAGTATTTCATTAATGTAGTAAGTACCAATATCTAAATCTTTAATCTCGTTGGACTTGCCATTTTCATCAATTTTAAATTCACCAATCTTTTCTTTACACCCAGAATCTTTATACAATCCATAAAGTGCCCCAGAAAATGTATAGGATGCATTCGATTGATTGATCTCATTCTTTGAGCTGACCTTTAAAAGCTTTACTGAACCTGTAGGCACATATACACCATATGCCAACTTTTGAAGCGGCGTTAACACCCCTTGCCAGTTATAGGCAGACCCAGCTACATCTACTAAATAGGCTGAATAATTTTTAACATTTGGCTTTGCGATGATTTCATTCCATAAACCACCCACTACTTTATTCCAGTGATACCCATCATTACTTGCCTTACTAATACAATTTGAACTATACGCATTCGATACAAGTTCACTTGTGAGTACAATTGCTCCACTGACGCCATAACGAGATGTTAATATATCTCCAGGACCGTTATAGCCGTAGTACAAACATTTTTTTAAGTTCTCATTTTCAACCAAATATGGATCGGAAGTCACATCTCCTGCTGCAGGAGATGCATTCAATCCTTGCGCACAAAATGCTTCATGAGAATTCGACAATTTCCATATTCCATTCGCAATATAGTAGCCAGGCTTTTCTTCATACCGATGGTGACTCATACTTACTACACTACTCGTTCTAGATTCCATCCCATTTACAGTCGTTTCAAATCCTGCACTATAGCGATCTAAAATCATCAAGCCATTCTTGATCAAATACGCATCCGAATAGGTATCATAAAAGTCTTCACTTAAAAAATAAGTTGAATCACAATAATCTAATAAGCCATACTCATCCGCCTTAGCTTTTCGCAATTCAATAAATTCATCTGTATTGATATTTCCCTTTTTATACTCCTCCATCATCTCCATTTCTTTTGAACTCATTCCATACGTATCCATCGTATTGGCACGAACAATACTTAAAGAAAGAATAAATACTATAAGAATACTCATACATATATAAATCTTCTTTTTCATTACTTCACCTCCCATTTATATATTCTTTTCTTCTCACCTATTATTTTGACAACCCAATGTGAAAAAGACATTAATTCCAAGCATTTCCTTACGATACTTCCTATCTTGTCTAAAACGCAAAAAAACAAGCGTTTTACATAAAAAACACTTGTCAAAAAAAAACAAATCGTGTATTATAAGTAGGCATATTGGGGTATAGCCAAGCGGTAAGGCATCAGACTCTGAATCTGACATTTCCTTGGTTCGAATCCAAGTACCCCAGCCATGCCCATTACAGAGAAGCAATTCTCTGTTTTTTTTATACTTTTTCTTAGATTACCGACATAATACCGACATTTTCAAATTCATTACCGACATCTACGACAAAAAAAAACACCTATCGTCCATTGATAGATGTTTATATTATTATTTTATTACAATCCAGCGACCATCTCTCTTATTACCAATTCGTTCAATCCTTCCGACTTGTTGTAATCTAGTCAATGCACGTTCAACAGTTCTTTGACTTAAACCTATTTTCTCAGCAATTCTTAGTGCAGTATCATCTGGGTTACTTAAAATTGCTTTTAAAACTTTCTCTTCAGATGGTTTTAACGTTTCATTTTGCACTGTATTTATTTCTGAAACTATTATCCTATTTAATTTATCCATCACATCTTTATCGAATTTAATGGTACATTTAATATAATTAGTTTCAATTTCAAATGCTTCTTCTCCATAATGCTCTACTATAGTAGGTATACCATGTCCAGTATGTTCTACAAGTCCCATACTCAAGAAAATACGCATTAACGTTGCATTTCTAGGTTTACTTATACCTTCGAAAAATTGTTTTTTTGTCATACCATTTGGAAGGCCTCCATGCGATAAAACTTCAATACGATCACTAAACATTGATATCTGTGGTTCAGTAATTGTCCAATCATTATGTACAAGTGAATTCAAAACCGCCTCATTTACACAGTCAATATCATATAAATATTTATCAACACGCGGACGAACTGTGGTATCTGAAATACAAATATTTTCAGCTATCAATCTATTCTTAATTTTAGTATATGAAGTTAAAAGACACCCATAGCCGAAATCACTTGTTTCTGAAATAGAAGCCTTGTTTATTCCGTGAAATTTTACAAAAATTAGAGGTATATTATTTCTATCAGCCAGTAATTCTCCCAATAAATTGTATTCACCATTTTGGTTCTTTAAATTTAGATTCTTTTCAAATGAACTATCATCCAGAATATGATAACCTTTTTCAGCATAATAAATTTTTAATTCTCTGAAGCTTAAATCAGCCATACTAGATCTTTTTTTCAACATATATTCATTATCTATAAAATTTTGTTCATAACGAATCTTTATTTGTTCTGACGTCATTTCTTTACAAGTTGTTCCAACTCGGATTGTACAGCCATTTGAAGAAAAACCGTATTTTTTTTGACAATAAATATTTCGTCCTCCTTTCGAGATATTCAACACAATTAAAGCTTTTTTTTCATCAAATCGTACTTCTGTTGTAATTTCATCTTGTGGATTCGGCTCAATTTGTGTAGTAATGACATCAGATATTTTTCGTAAAGTTTCATCTAATTTATCCACCCCAACTACAGTACCATCATCTTTAATTCCTACAATCAAAGTTCCACCATCAGAATTCAAAAAAGAAACAATTTCTTTTACAATTGAATCTGTATATTTTTCTTTTAACTCCATAGTTTGCGTTTCATAATATTTATCCATAAAATCACCCAACTAAATTATATTACTTAACCGTCATTTATTCAACATTACCGACATTCTTTTGTCGGTAAAGTTTCAATTAAGCTATATGACTTATTTAACACCGAATTAAATTGTTTGACTTAATTAGATATAAGAAAAGAGAGCCTTTACTAAGCTCTCTATATGTGTCTATTAACGATTGAAGAAGAAGTTAGGAATTTGTTCATCATCACTTGTGTTATTTTCAACACTAGTTACAACACCTGGGTTAACAGGCGCTTGGATTTTTGGTTCTGTGAACAATGTATCATTCGCAACTTGTTTAATGACTGGTTCACTACGTCTTTTACGTTGTTTTTCTTTTGGTTCTTCAAATCCAGTAGCGATAACTGTAACGATGATCGCATCACCTAATTGTTCATTGATTGCGATACCGAAAATGCAGTCCACATCTCCACCAGCTGCATCTTGAATGACAGCTACAGCGTTTTGTGCATCAAATAAGCTAACTTTGTCACCACCAGTGATGTTTACGATAGCTGATTTAGCACCAGAGATTTGTGCTTCCAATAATGGTGATTGGATAGCTTTTTCAGCAGCAGAGATAGCTTTGTCTTCTCCTTCTGCCATACCAATACCGATCAATGCACGACCTTGGTTTTGCATAACGCTACGAACGTCCGCAAAGTCTAAGTTTACCAATGCTGGTACAGCAATCAAGTCAGAGATTGTTTGAACACCTTGACGTAATACGTTATCTGCAGCTTGGAATGCTTCTTCGATTGGTTTGCGACCAATCACATCTAATAAGTTGTCATTTGAAACGATGATCAATGAGTCAACATATTTTTTCAATTCTTCAATACCATCTTTGGCATTGTTTGCACGACGACGACCTTCAAAAGTGAATGGACGAGTTACAACGGCAACTGTTAAAGCACCTTCTTCTTTAGCAATCTTAGCGATTAATGGAGCAGCACCCGTACCAGTTCCACCACCCATACCAGCAGTGATAAATACCATGTCGCTTCCTTTTACAGATTCGCGGATTTCTCCTTCACTTTCTTCAGCAGCTTTTCGTCCATATTCTGGATTTCCACCAGCACCTAAACCTTTAGTTGTTTCTTTTCCTAAAACGATTTTGTTATCGCAAGGAGAGTTTTTCATAACTTGTACATCTGTGTTGCAGATATAGAAATCAACACCCTTAACACCATCAGCAACCATGCGGTTAACAGCGTTGGATCCACCACCACCAACACCAAATACTTTAATATTTGCTACTTGATTAAATTCAGTCATATAATATTTTCCTCTCTTTTTTATTCTTCTTCTGCTAAAATAGCATTCTTTAACTTCTTCGTAAATCCACCTTCACCAGTATGCGCCTTTTGATTAATAGAATCAATGCTAGCTTCTAATTCATTATTGTTTGCACTAATTCTGTCATCATGGTGAATACGGTTGATGTCTTGCCATGCATAGGCCATACCTAAGCCACACACAAATGCACCATCTCTTGCACCAATGGCTTGTTCTTGATAGATCATTGCGCTCGCATTGAACGATTTATCTAGATCCTTCAATACGGGAATGTTACTTCCTTGTCCTGTGATCACATATCTTGATTTTCCTTGGCGAACAATTGGTAAGCATGCATCATTGACAGCTGCAATCCATTGACGAATACGAGGTAAACAAGCCCTCGCTAATTCATTGGCCGTAATCTCAACACGCATATCTTCTCTTTGTTCAATATAAACAATCACATCACTGTTTTCATCTTCTTGACCCGAGAAAATATTCTGCAACAATCTGTAACATACATCATCACTTAACTTATATTTCCTTTGGATATCCTCAATAAACCATAAGTATCCATAATCCAAAGTTGTACAAGTCATTAAACGACCTGTACTAAATAAAGCTAAAGTAGAGTGATTCTGTTCCAAATCAATTTGGATTGTAACTCTTTCTGTGCTCTGTGCCAAAGCCGCAGTTTCTTGACCAATCGCAAATGAATCTAAACATAAATCCAAGATTTCAAGATTTGCCTGTTCCACACAACGAGCATACGAATAGATTGTTTCCTTGTCGGCATATAATAAATCTACATCCATAATGAAATCTTCACATTCCTGATTTAATGGAAGTTTCTGACTCACTTGTCCATTGACTTCATAAGACACCTTATTCGCATTGACAAATTCTACATCTTCATTCAATCGTTTTTGAATGGCGTTTTTAAATCCTTGCTGAATATGGAACAAACGAATATGTTTTGTACCATCTTCAATCTGAACACGCACCTTTTGTGAGCTACGCATTACATTTACACTAGGAACAGCCAATAAGACACGCTCAATTCGATATCCTAAAGCTGCCTGTGCATTCGTTATAGCTTGACGAATGGCTGTAACAATAGCACTTTCATCGACAATCTTTTGATTTTTATCTACACCTGAACAAGCAACTCTTTCTGTTCTTAAAACGTTGTAGCGAGCTTCAAATATCTCTAAAACGATAAGACGAATCTCTTGATCAGCAATTTCGATAGCCGCATAAACTCTTTTCTTACTCATTCGACGTCTCCTTTTACATACTACTAAACAATAATACCATATTTGAAACAAAAATAGAAGATTCTCTTTTTAAATTCAACAATGAAAAAAGGGCCAGCACAAGCCTACCCTTCCAATTTTTCAAATGCCTTTTCCTTAAATCTTTTCTTACACAAATAATAATCCACCAATAAAATAATCAATGAAAAATCAACTTGCACAGGAAAGAACATTTTAAATAATATACATAAAATTAAAGATAAAACATCCAAATAAACAAAGTCACGAACTAAATCATACCGCTGAAGCGTTCGATACTTTGTACGTAAATTGATCAATGAAAATACAAGTGCTGCACAGCCTACAATCGCATCCACACTAAAGTTCACAACAAAACTTGAAAACAAGACCGCCTTTAAAAAGAACAAAGTCAATGTCACACTCATCACAAGCATCATGTTACAAATCTTTAGCTTTTCATCATCACGAACCACCATTTTTTCGGCATGTTTTTTAAACGTAGAACTCTTAGAAAACTGACGATACAAGCGATCCACTTTCTTGTCAAAATCATCTTCTTTTTTTGAATTCACTAGATCGATCATCAATTCCTTTTTCGCATCGATTAAATCCGACTTTTCTATTCTTTGAATGATTACTTCTCTAGACATATAGATTCAGCTTCTTCAATCTGCAGATTTGTTTCATAGAATTCCTTCAATGCGATAATCGCATATTCAGTATCCTTAACACCTGCAGTTTCAAAACAAGAATGCATCGCAAGCTGAGCCAAACCAAAGTCTACCGCATGAACACTTACCTGCGTATTGGATAAGTTGCCCAAAGTTGAACCACCCACTACATCACTACGATTCGCAAAGCTTTGTACTGGCACATTCACATTCTGACATACACCTGTAAATAAAGCACGACTAAATGCGTCTGTTGTATATTTCTGGTTTGCACTTTCCTTAATGACAATACCACCATTCATTGTGACAAAGTTTACGGCATCTGTCTTTTCTGCATGATTTGGATGTAGAGCATGCGCATTATCACAACTTACTAAGAAAGTCTTCGCGATAGCCTGATAATATTCATCCTCCGTTTTACCTAAACACGTATTGATACGGTGCAATACATCTTTCAAGAATGTAGACATCGCACCCTGTTTTGTGTTTGAACCCACTTCTTCATTATCGAAGCAACAATATACATTGACACTCTTTTCATTTTCAGCCTCAATAAATGCCTTTAATGAAACGAATGCGCATTGCAAGTCATCCAATTTAGGACTTGAAACAAATTCATTTTCCAATCCCCAAACTAAACCTTTTTGACGATTCACTAAGAATAAGTCTTTACCTAAGATATCTTCAGCTTTAATACCCAATTCATCCGCAACCATCTTGTCAAAAGCGCCCTTCTTAAGGGCTCCACAAGAAAACATAGGGCACAAATCAATCTGACGATTATATTTATAACCATTGTTGACCTCACGATTGAAGTGGATAGCCACATTTGGAATCATTAAGATATCTTTGTCGATATATAATAATTTTGATTCAATCTTAGACCCATTACGAACAAGTACACGACCCGCAACTGTTAATGGGCGATCAAACCAAGTGTTGTCGATCATACCACCATATGCTTCAACGTCTAAACGCAAATATTCATTTGGACCCGCAAGCTCAGGCACATTTTTAACTTTGTATGTCGGTGAATCCGAGTGACTTGCACACATTTGGAAATGATAAGAATCCAAACCATTACCAACCTTAAACGCAATTAAACTGGAGTGGTTACGAATTGTATAATATTTTCCACCCGCTTTAACATCCCAAGCTTTAGACTCAGGAAGATATGTGAATCCAGCCTCGTCTAAATATGTACGAATCGTTTTGATGGAATGAAACATACTAGGACTTGATTCAATAAATTGAATTAATTCATTTGAAATTTCGATTGTATTCATGATTAAACATCTCCTCGACTATAATTATCCACAAATAAGAAGAAAAGGCAAAATTAATTTTTTGCCTCTTTTTTCTTGATTGCTGGTAAAATCAATCCTAAAGCTGTTAATACAACTGGAGTGATAATATTTAAGACTGTAGTATACATATCCCCTGCTTTATACATACCTAGTAAGCAACAAGCAGCCGTTAATATAAAGCACCAAGCACCAAATACGATTGCGACTGTGTTGTTGTTCACAAATTTATAGTCACGGTGGAAAATATCTGTTTTCTTACGCAACATAACATAAGCAAAGAATACCCACAAGTAACACATTGGCATTGTTACTGAGTTTAACTGAGTCAACTGACGAAGTACTGTATCTGCATTTGGAACTAAAGCCTGAGCCAAGATGATTGCACCGGCAAGAATATCAACCATGATGATACCATTTGAATATGCACCTGCATCATTCTTGTGCAATAACTTAGTTGGGATATATTGACGAGCATCTTCGTTATCTAATAACATTCGTAAAGGCGCATCAATACTAATGACTAATGTAGAGAATTGTCCAATACAGTTACAAGCTGCATAAACAATCATCAATACATTACCCATACCATAGTATTCACCTAATCTTTGGAATGCCCAATAAGAACCATTCGCATTGTATGCGTCAAAGTTAGCTTCGATTACAGCTGGATCAAACATCATACCCATTGCAATTGTACCAAAGATAGCACAAACGATAACCATGATAGCCGCAAAAATCATACTCTTAGGAAAGCCTTTAGAAGGATCTTCAACTTTATTTACATAAGGTGAAATCTTTTCACATCCACCAACCGCAAATACTAAGATTGATAATGAACTGAAATATTTCCAGTCAAAAGTTGGAATCAAGTTTTTGAAGCTGAAATCCATAGCTAAATATCCACCATTTGGATTGATAGCAGGAGCCGCAAACATCATTACGATATAAAGAATACTCATAACAAACATACTAGATCCAGCAATTGTAGCCATTTTCTTTAATGGGTTTAAACCACGACTTGCGACATAACTAAATAGTAATAAAACAGCTAAAGTCGCAAACTGAACAGCTTTTGTGTTAAAAGATGCATAAGTTTCTGAGTTTTGGAAAATCATCCAGCTTAATGCTTTCAAACCACCAGAACCTTTAGAAGCAATGTACGTAATGTGACATGCCCAATACGTCCAACCCGCATAGTATGCAGCTTTAGGACCTGTTGTTTCGTGAATCCAAGAACTTACACCTCCACCTGAATTTTTGAATGCAGAACCAAGTTCACCTACCATTAATGCATAAGGAACGAAGTACAACGCAAACATCAAAATCCAAGAAAAGATGACTTGAATTCCGTTGAAGTACATAAATCCGTTTAATACGTTTCCAAAACCCCATAGAGTTGAAAAACACATAAACGCAAGTGTGTACCACTTCATTTTTTGTGAATCATTCATTTTACTCTCTCCTCTTTCACTCATAGTCAATTTTACCCAACCCAAATGACATTTGTCAACTTGAAAACCAAATCCATCATTTTTTTATACCAGAAAAAGAGCTTTCGCTCTTTTACTCTAAATTTACCTCAATTTTTGTATCCGTAGAAATCGTTGTCCCCTCTTCTACATTTTGACTTGTTACCTTACCATAGCCACTCGTCTTAATACTAATGCCCGTAAGCTGCCAGAAAACCGTTAAATCCTTCCTTGTCCAACCCGACATATTTGGCATTGTAATCTTATTTCCATTTGTCAACACGAAGACACGATCATTCGAATTGATAGTTACCGATGCATCCGGATATTGTTCAATCACGCTTGAACCATCCCCAATTACTTCTAAATGTACCTTTTTATCTTTCATCTTCTCATGCGCATAATCAATCGTATGATTCACTAAACTAGGCATTTCATAACTTTCCCAAGCCTCATACGATTCTTGTGTATCATTTGTTGGTGTTGTTGAAATACCACATGTCTGCAACGTATCCCGCACAATCTTTTTAAAGGGTTCTGCCGAATACGATGTAATGTTTGGCGAAACCAAGCCATAATACACCATAATCTTTGGATCATTAGCTGGCGCTGCCGCCATAATACTTGAAGTATGATAATCCGAATCATATTTACCCAAATCCGTATTATAGATCTGACCTGTTCCTGTTTTCATCAAAAGATCCACACCATCCACTTTAAAGCGCGCACCACTCGCCCCATCATCCGTAACATGCGACATCAATTCCTGCACTTCTTTAGCCGTTGTACTAGAAATCGGTGTACCCACAGCCTTTTTCTTATACTTCTTCTCCACTTTACCCGTATCACTATCCACAATCGAATCAATCACATACGGACGTACCATCGTACCATCATTAAAAATAGCTGTATAGGCTTGGCACAACTGCAACACCGTAATTGAACTTGCCTGTCCAAATCCAGTCGATAAGTAATCTGTAGGAAGGCCAATATTTTTAACACCCAAAGACTGATCCACATAGGGCGTATCCACTTTTTGAAAGAAGCCAAACGCATCCAAATACTTACTGTATTGTGAATAATTAATATAGTTAGCCAATAACTCACAAATGGCTACGTTACTCGAATACGCTAAACCTTGATCAAACGAAATCGTACCAAAGTTTTCATCCAAGGCATCCGCAATATATGGATATGGTGAATCGGTTCCAATGGGCAAACGCGTGATCTTACCTGTATTTACATCATAATCATACCAGAATTGATATGACACATACGTTTTATTATACGGATACACATTGGTATCGATGGCTGTCGCATATGTAAATGGTTTCATAACAGATCCAGGCTCATACGTACTAGTACTAATCGCATCTTGATAGCTTGGAATTTCCTTATGTTCATTTTGATCAAACGTAGGATAACTTGCCCAAGCCAAGACTTTACCCGTATCCACTTCCATCACAATGCACCATGCCGATTTGGCATTCTCATTTTCCATAGTCGAGCGTAATTGCATTTCTACGGTTGACTGCAATTCCGAATCTAAAGTCAAAACGACATCCTTACCATTCTTCGCTTGTTCAATCACTTTTGTCGTACCCGGAAGCTTCGATCCATCCACTGTCTGTTGATATTGTTCTTTTCCGTTTTTTCCCTTTAATAACGCATTTAAAGAAAGCTCTAAACCAAGCTTACCCTCAATCGATTGTTTATCTTCGTCATACGCCGCAAACCCAATTAAATTTGAAGAATATGGCGTAGCCGGATAATAACGAGATACCGCATCAATAAAGCCAATACCAGGAATCTTTAATTTTTTGATTTCTTTCATCAACGACTTTTTAATACGCTTCGTTCCCGAACCAAGTTCCGTCTGCGACTTACCCGCCTTTTTAGCCGACTTCATAATTTTGACTAACGCCTTCTCATTGACATCCTCACCCAAAACACTCTTTAGTTTTTTAGCTGTTGATGAAATATTCTTGACATAATTGGGATTTCCATTGACATCCACAACCCCCTTATCCAAATAGGCAACGATTGTATATGCCTGTGTTTGTTGGGCAATCACCGTATGATTTCGATCATAGATTGTTCCACGCTTAGCTGTAACTGCTTTTTCCACAATACTTGACGCAATTCTTGGATCCAACGCACTTTTTTGGGACCATATATGCTTATGGCTCACCATAGTGAAAAGAACATTAGCCACTACTAATGTTCCAATTAATGTCATTCGACTAATCATTTTTAACAGTTCTCTATTACTTTTGCGAACTGACATTATACATCACCACTCCATCTAGTCATTCATTACATATATATTATTTTCATGATCAGAGACCTGATTGTCAAGCATTCCTAACAGTCTGCCCTTTTCCTGTAATGTATTGACTTCATTCTGGAGCTCTTCAACAGTTTGTTCTTTCTGTGCAATTTCATCACTTAATTGCGACTCTTCTACAGAAAGCGAAATATTCATTGAATTTACATATGTTTTTGATACGAAGTAGAAGACCGCAGACAACACAAATAAAGTTAAGACAAGTACTCTTGTTAATCTAAAACTTCTTTGCATATGCATCATCCTTTCTTCTCTATCCCTCTTAATTTGGCACTGTGTGCACGATTATTATTCTCTAATTCTTCACTACTTGCTAAAACCGGTTTTCGATTCACCAGCTGATATTCTAAATTTTCTGTCCCCACTTGTGGCAACCGCTTATTGACCTTTTTGGCAACGGCCACCTCTTTAAAAATTTCTTTCACAATTCGATCTTCTAAAGAATGAAATGTGATTACCGCCATAATTCCATGTGGCTTCAATAAAGTTAAGCCATCCTGCAATACGGTTTCTAACTGCTCTAATTCATGATTTACTTCAATGCGAATTGCCTGAAACGTCTGCTTTGCCGGATGCCCCTTCTTTCTTAATACCGCAGCTGGAAGGGCTGATTTGATCACATCCACCAATTCAAATGTGGTTTCAATTGGTGCATTTTCTCGAGCACTACAGATTTTATTGGCAATCTTTACCGCAAATGGTTCTTCACCATAACGTTTTAAAATACGAATCAAATCCTCTTTGTCATACGTATTTACTACTGCATAGGCATCTAATTCTTGTGACTGATCCATACGCATATCTAGACGCGCATTCGAACGATAGCTAAACCCCCTTTGGCCATCATCAAATTGTGGACTCGATACACCCAGATCCATAAAGATTCCATCAACGAAATCAACACCACGCTTGGCAAGTTCACTCTTTAAATTCTCAAATGGAGAATGAATCAAAGTGAAATTATCCCCTATTGCTTGCAAACGAGGTGTACTTTCATCAATCGCATTTTGATCACAATCAAACGCATATAAATGTCCGCTCGTTAAACGTTTCAAGATTTCACTACTATGTCCCCCTCGACCTAGAGTGCAATCTACATAGATCCCATCCTCTTTTATTTGTAGCATGTCTATCGATTCATTCAATAATACACTAATATGTTCCATTCATTACTACCCCATAATTTCTGATAAGTGTTCCGCTGCTTCTTCAAAAGATGCACTTTGCTCTTCTTCCAAAGTTTCCCAACGATCTTTAGACCAAATTTCCAAATGGTTGGCGACACCTATAATCAAACATTCTTTTTCAAGACCAGCCAAGGCGATTAAAGAGGATGGAATTAAAATTCGACCCTGACTATCCATTTCACATTCTGCTGCTTTTGACAACATCATACGCTGATACATACGCGCATCTTTATTTGTCGAAGGCAAAGTTGATAGCTTTTGATACACTTGCTGCCACTGCTCTACCGTATATACATAC
The DNA here is from genome assembly GCF_009696075.1 of Holdemanella porci. GTDB lineage: Bacteria > Bacillota_I > Bacilli_A > Erysipelotrichales > Erysipelotrichaceae > Holdemanella > Holdemanella porci. Next base: position 84,134 of record NZ_VUMR01000001.1, read on the forward strand.
AGGCATCCATCAAGTCCTCGGTTTACGACAACATGTTCACCTAGTTCCTCACGAAACTTAGCTGGCATAATCAATCGCCCCTTACGATCTATGTTATGCGCATATTCCCCCATGAACATGTGTCTTCACCCCCACTCTATGACATATTATGCTACTTTGTACCACTATAATACATCATTTTGTCAAAAAAGGCCATAAAATAATCAAAATTGTTTTGAATTTTTTGTTGACCACAAATATAACCCACAATCGTTACTTGCATACGCTTACATGCCTATTTTTAGCATTTTTGTTTTGACAAACTATCTCACTTTGATATAATCAACACGCATAAGGGAGAGATGATATGAGTTTTCTATATTTTATTTTGGGGCTTTGTCCCATTTTGTGGCTAATATTTGCGCTAACCGTACTTGGATGGCCCACATATAAAGCTGCCTTTGGTTCTTTAATTATTTCTGTACTATTATCCGTTGCAATCTGGCAACAAAGTTTTCTAAATACAATGACAGCTGCTTGTGAAGGCTTCTTAATGGCACTATGGCCTATTATTGTTGTAATTGTCGCAGCCGTATTTACTTATAACCTGTCACTACGCACACGCGGTATGGAAATCATCAAACAAATGATTACTAGCGTTTCAAGCGACAAACGAATTCTTGTCTTACTTGTCGCATGGTGCTTTGGTGGGTTTATGGAAGGTATGGCCGGATTTGGTACTGCCATTGCCATTCCTGCAAGTATGCTTGTAGCTTTAGGCTTTGATCCTTTATTCTCTTGTTTAGTTTGTCTAATTGCCAACGGAGTTCCCACTTCATTTGGTTCCATTGGTATTCCAACGGTCACTTTGGCTAATTTAGTTTGTCTTGAAAATGCTCAGCTTGCATTTACACAAACCCTTCAATTAGCTCCATTTGTGTTAATATGTCCATTCTTGATCGTTATGGTCACAGGAAAAGGCTTTAAGGCATTAAAAGGCGTCACAGCACTGACTTTAGTTTCTGGATTAAGCTTCTTGATTCCTCAAATGATCGTTGCGAAATTTGTAGGTTCCGAATTATGTGTTGTGGTAGGAAGCGTTTGTTCATTGTTATGTACAATTCTTTTGGGTTCTAAGTTAAAGCCAAATCCTGAATACGAAATGAAGTTAGAAACAAACGAAAAAATTACGGTTAAAAAGGCATTAACGGCCTGGTCACCATTTATTTTTATCTTTATCTTCTTATTATCGACTTCAAAATTAGTAGCACCTATCCATACATACTTGTCACAATTCGCATCAACTGCCATTATTTATACAGGAGACAATCCTAGCACAATGACATTTACTTGGATCAACACACCAGGTGTATGGATCTTCTTATCGGCTATTTTGGGTGGTTTAATTCAAAAAGCTACATTTAGAGATTTCAAAGTGGTATTTATTGCCACAATCAAACAGATGTCGCAAACCATTATTACCATGCTATGTGTACTTGGATGTGCTAAAATCATGGGATATGCAGGTATGATTGCGAGTATCGCATCCTTCGCCATTGCGATTACAGGAAGTTTCTATCCATTCTTTGCCCCTTGGATTGGCTGTCTAGGAACATTTGTGACGGGTTCAGGTACAAGTTCAGGCGTATTATTTGGTGCCGTACAAGAAAGCGCAGCCCAAAGCTTGAATGCCAATCCATATTGGATTGTCGCACTAAACTCTTTGGGTGTGGCAGCCGGTAAAATGTTGTCACCACAATCAATCGCCATCGCATTAAGCAGTGTCGATGGACAAGGTCAAGATTCTAAATTATTATCCATGATCTTACCTTATGGTGTTGGTTTTATCATCGCTATGAGTTTTGTGGCTTATTTTGGTCAAATGGTATTCTAAAATTAAGAAAAGAAAATAAAAAAAATATGGCTTAGGAAAATTTCCTAAGCCATTTTAATTGCCTGTACGGCAACGCATCCAGGTCCACCCTGCGTAATAAATGCAGGAGATAAAGGATAAATCACAACTTTTACACCTTCAAATGTTTCTTTGATTTTCTTTTCAAACATCATTGCCAATTCTTCATTAAAAGCATGTGAAATATAAAATGTATAATTGGAATCAAAACCATTATTTTTAAAATCTTCAACCACCATATTGACAGCCTTTTTATACGTACGACTCACGCCAAACTTATCTAAGCCCATGCCATCAACGCCTTTTTTCAAAATTGGAATCAATTTTAATGCACCACCCAATGTAGCAGCTAACCCTTTGATTCTTCCACCACGAACTAAGAATTGAAAATCAACAGGGACTAAATACGACTCTTCCTGCATACGACTTTGAACGATCATCTTTACGATATCCTTGGCATTTGCCCCATTATTTGCCATTTCTAAAGCCGTATCCACCATCAAACGATGTGGCCCACACAACGTCTGCGAATCTACGACATGTACTAAGTCGGGATAGTCACAAGAATCCTTTGCCATCATAGCCGTCTGGTACGTTCCACTTAAACCAGAAGCCATCGCAATATCAATCACTTCATTACCATCCTTAGAAAGTTTATTATACAAATCAATCTTTTCTCCAAGACTTGGCTGTGAAGTTTTAGGAATCTTGTGCTCTTCAATCATCGTTAATAATTGTGTACTTGTGATATCCTCAAAATCACGATATGTTTGTGAATCCACAGAAATATTCAAAGGAACAATCGACAACCCTTTTTTCTTTGCCGATTCAATCGAATACATTGTCGATGAATCAGAAATAATATGAATCATTCTTTTTTACCTCTCTTTAGATAAACAATAATATAGATGTCACTAGAAGTCAATGCATCTAGTATTAATTTCTAGATTGTGTAACAATTTATTTTATGTTACAATCAGATTATGAAAAATTATACATTTCCAAAGTGGACCGAACTACCCGAAATTGACCTATATATGGACCAAGTGATCACCTACATCAATGAGAAATTAAAAGATACTTATTTCTATGATGAAAAGTTCATTACCAAAGCCATGATCAACAACTATGTCAAAACTGGTATTGTCCATCCACCCGTCAAAAAACACTACACAAAAAGTCATTTAGCCTACTTTTTAGTTTTAACCATCCTAAAAAGATGTTATTCTATGCAACAAATCACATCTTTACTTCATATTTATACGAATATGAAAGATTCAACCATCGAACAAGCCTATGACTTATTTATATCTCGATTTGAAGATTCATTAAATGACGTTTTTAAAAACAACCGAAATACAATCCTATTTGAAAACGCCAATCCTGAACAAGAATTGATGGATAATGTCATTCAATGCATCATCTATAAGATGCATACAGAATATACTCTAAAAAAATACGAACAAGAATAGAGAGCAATCTCTATTTTTTATTGTATAGACAACAAAATTACACTTTTTAAAAGCTTACATTTTCACGATAGAGTTACCGAAAGAAAATTCAAAAAATCTTACAACAGAATACCATAAATTATAATGACGAGAGTTACAAATACTCTCTCAAATCTTACAATTCTTAACTAAAGAAAATTGCCATCTCGGCTCACTGCATTTTGGCATAACAACTGAAATGGCACTAGAATCACTGTGCTATATACAAATCTTTTATTTCCTTCAAAATCTGATCTTTCGTTCTTCCTACTAATCCCAACTGTTTAAGGTCAATGTTTTCATTTTGCATCCGCTGTACAAACTCTTGAATATCCACATATACTCTATGAGGAGCTTTAATTGTGAGCGTGGGGTCAATCAATTCAGTCAAGCGGAAAACGTCGTTCTTATGTTTCTTGATGTTTTTGCTGTCAACATGTTCCTCTGAAGTTTTGCGATCTGTCAAATCTATCCAAGCTTTTGCCTTAAATGGAATCAAATATGCCGCATCCAAGACAGTTACTCCATTGACAGTGACTTTCCCCTTTGTCAAAAACTCGTAGTAATCATCATCCAAAAGAATAGCAGACAGACTTGAAATATCTTCGTCCATTGGTAATGGTGTTATCACTGTATCTTCCGGAAGTTGAATGGCATCCAACTTTCGCGTGAATAGTTCGATCATCGCAGGATACTGATTAGAGACTGGATGACTAAAACGATAAAACTGCGGCACACCAGAACTCTTATTACAATATTCATATCCAGCCTGTTTTACATATTCCCAAAATTTCTTTCCAAAATTCACGTCAAGTGCTTCAATAATCAGAACAAGGTCAATATCCTTTGTTGCTCTAAAATCCAAACCTCCCTCTGTCATCAGAATGTCACACGCCGTTCCTCCAATGATTGCATATTGTTCTTCATACCCTTTGAACCATTCCTTAAAACTATCAATTCCTGTAACCATCTATCTTCCTCCACAGTTCATTTAGCATTTCTTCAACTGCTTCTTCAACTCTTTCATCTACATCTTTTTTCAACGCCAATGCCAGTGAAAGTTCATCTACAATATTTCGTGTGGACAATTTTTGAGGATTATATCTCCACATTTCTACGACCACTTGTTCCGTCGAATCCTGTAAGCTATTTGTCATAATATCTTTCCATTGAGAAATTCTTTCTGTTGCATAGTATTTGATGTTTGGCGAATTCAGCATGGTATACTCTGCCAATGCCGAATATCCACTTTCCAACAATTCTGTTTTCACCAATTCTTTTGGAATATATATCGTTCGTTTTACTGGATTTTGCAGTATATCTCCTGCTTTTTTAAACAGCATTTTCGCAGAATCCTCAGAACACAGAATTCTTTGCACACCGACTTTCTTTATATGCACCATTCCCGTTTCTTCAAGTTGTTTCGATGCCCTTGATATTGAAGTAGGTGTCAATTTTAAGTCTTTTGCAGCCTGACTTGTAGACATTTCTTTTGCACCTCCATAAATGAAATGCAATAGAAGCATCTGAGCCGATGGAAGTAATTTTTTGTGCGGTTTTCTTTCGGCATTGCACCTTTGCTGCAAATACAACGCCATAAAAGGTAGATATATCTGCCTTCCTTCTACGATAAATGGGATTCTCTCACGAATCAAATATTCTTTCTGCCGGGAAATAATCTCTTTCAACACTAGCACAACAGGCATATTTTCATTTTTCTGTATCCTTGCAATGTGCTTTTTCAGCACTTCAATTGGCTCCAATTCAGTTTTCGGATATAGGAAAATCACCTTTTTCCCATTCATAGAAGCCATCTGTAAGCGATACCTTGTAACAATAAAGTTAGGCAAATGCGTGAACTCCACATTCTCATAAGTCACTTCGATTCCAAGAACTTTATTGAGATACTCCATATGTCCACCACCTTTCTTAACTCTTTTACTGTATCTTAACTCTTTTTATGTTAAGATGCAATATTAGAGTTAAGATAGACTTCAAACTTACACTATCACAAATAAACTTTCACAATATTCATACATTTCATTTAATTCTTGTACCATTCACTTTACTTTATGAGTATTCCACGCACTGAGAACCACCCATTTCATCGTCTTGAGCCATTTATACACATTCAGTTGTAAGATGTATTTGTAGAATTTAAAACGCATCAATGTATATACAATCCTTAAATAAATCGTACCATTCTTTTACTGGGATTTGAGAAATACTTAATCCAACATATACATACTTTACATTTTAATATTAATAAGTATCAATATCCAAGATACCCTAGCATCTTTAAAAACTAAATACTATGAGTTATAGTGCATTGTCATTGTAATGACAACGACTCCAAAAAAAAAGAAGATGTACCATGTACACCTTCATTAAATTAGTCGACTACAACAGTCCATCCATAAGGATCTGCAATTGTACCCCATTGAATACCTGTTAATGTGTCATATAACTTTTGTGTTAATTCACCCGTTTTAAAATCAGAAACAGTAACTTTATCACCCTTGTAGTACAATTCACCAATTGGACTAATTACGGCAGCCGTACCTGTTCCCCAAGCTTCTTGTAGTTTACCGTTGTGACCTGCTTCCATCAATTCATCCACAGACAAATGTCTTTCTTCGATTTCATATCCCCAATCTTTCAAGATATGTAAAATAGAATCACGAGTAACACCAGGAAGTACTGTACCTTCACATGGAGCTGTCACAATCTTATTATCAATTTCAAACATAACGTTCATTGAACCAACTTCTTCAATGTATTTACGGTGAACTCCATCCAACCATAAAACTTGAGAATAACCCAATTCTTCAGCTTTTACTTGAGCAGCTAAACTACCTGCATAGTTTCCACCGCATTTTGTAAATCCAGTACCACCTTTAGTAGCACGAACATATTCATCTTCTACATAGATCTTAACAGGATTTACACCTTCGGCATAATAAGCACCAACAGGCGAACAAATAATCATAAATTTATAATGACTTGCCGCATGTACACCAATCGCAGCTTCTGTCGCAAACATGAATGGACGAATATATAAAGATTCACCCTCACCTGTTGGAATCCAGTCTTCTGAATACTTCACAATTGTTTTTACAGCTTCCACAAACATGTCCACTGGCAAAGTTGGCATACTCAAACGTTTATTGGAGTTCGCAAAACGCTTCGCATTCATTTCAGGTCTAAACAATTGAACCTTACCATCCTTAGTACGATAGGCCTTCATACCTTCAAATGTTTCTTGTGCATAGTGCAATACCATACTTGCTGGATCAAATTCTAATGGTCCATAAGGTACGACTCTGGCATCATGCCATTCTTGACCAGCATCCCAATCCATCACAAACATATAGTCTGTGTAATATTTACCAAAGCCTAAAGCTCCAGTTGGTTTTTCTTTTAAGTTTTTACTTTCTACAAATTGTACTTCCATAAATTTGTCCTCTTTTCTAAACACGTATGATAATACCACGTTCTGTAAATTATTTCAACACATCACATTTATTTACATTCATTTTCAAGAAAATGAACAATTGTTTCAATCATAACACCTGTAGCCACTTCATCCTTATCACTCGTTCCTGCAATATCCAAGTGAATCCACTGAGTACCTTCCTCAATAAATTCTTCTAAGAAAGCCGCAGCCAAACTTGCATTTCCACCCAAAGTCTTTGAGTTAATCAAATCCGCTACCTTTGAACACTTCAATTCCGAATGGAAATATTCATCCACAGGCAAACGCCAAATCTGTTCTTTTGTAGCTTTTGAAGCCCCTAAAAAAGGCAAATAGAAACTATCATCATTACTAAAGATTCCAGTATATGTACTTCCTAAAGCACGAACACAAGCACCCGTTAAAGTCGCCATATCGATGACACGTGTAGCTCCTAATTTTTGTGCCATTGTCAAGGCATCTGCCAAAATCAATCTTCCTTCGGCATCGGTATTTGTGACTTCGATCGTCTTACCACTTAAACTTGTGATCACATCCCCATCGACAAAGCCATGTCCATTGATTTTGTTTTCAGTAATTGGTAAAACACACACAATATTCTTTTCTATTTTTAATTCAGCTACTAACTCTAAAGCACAAAGCATATTGGCAGCCCCACACATATCATACTTCATACCATGCATATTTGACTTGATATTGTAGCCACCCGCATCATATGTAAGACCTTTGCCAACAAGAGCTGTATAGTCTTCGTCTTCCTTACCACCATCATAACGAATAACCACCATAAAACATGGTCTGTCCGATCCTTGATTTACAGCTAAAAGAGCACCGGCACCAATTTCTTCTAAATCGTCTTGTGCTAATACTTCAATTTCCATATCATACTTTTCAGCCACCATCTTCGCTTCATCCACCAAATGATCAGGTGTTAAAAAGTTTGCGGGCATATCACTCATTTCACGCGCATGATTTACAATACGAGCTACTGTTTTACCTTTTTCAAATTCATCTTTAAAACCATCACTCTCTAAATCATACACCTTCGTCTCTTTATAGCTATACGCTCCATATACAAGTCCAAAACCAGCCGCATACGCCGTGTTTTCAGTGACATACACCAAATAATCATCCGCATCGACTTTACTAAAAGCTTCCTTAATGTTCTTTTTGCCATCACCCAAACCAACGACCACGATTTTTTCACAATCCAATTGATTTAATGTATGAATTGTTGTAATCTTACCAAATTCTAAATCCAATTTTACATCTTTAAAAGCCGCTAAACGCTCAGGTAATGTTTCTCCTTCAAACAATCCGATACAAATATTTTTCATATCTATTTTCCCTCCGTCATTTTCTTTGATTTTTCACCACAAATACGCATAGCCGATTCAACACTCGCTCTAAAACCCATTCTTTCCAGCTCGCAAACCGCATCAATCGTTGTTCCACCAGGTGAACAAACCATATCTTTTAAGGTACCTGGATGCATACCTGATTCTAAGACCATCTTTGCACTTCCCAAAACAGCTTGTGCCGCAAATGTATACGCCTGAGTTCGAGGTAAGCCTTGTGCCACAGCTGCATCTGCCATCGCTTCAATAAACATAAATACATAGGCAGGACTTGAACCACTCACACTGGTTACGGCATCCATCATAGTTTCTTCGACGACTTCACATTTGCCAAAACTATTAAAGATAGACTGAACGCAAACTTTATCTTCTTCAGTAACCAAATCATCAAACGAAATGGCACTCATCGCAGATAATACCAATGCGGGCGTATTCGGCATTGCCTTAATCACCTTTATATCTTTGCCAAAGTATGTCTTCACATCTAAAATGGTTACACCTGCCGCAATATCCACAATAATCACATCGGATTTGACACTGTCCTTGATTGTTTCAATCACCTTTGGATAGTGCTTCGGCTTCACACTCAACACCAATACATCACTATTTTGTGCTACTGTTTTTTCATCTAAACTCGTTTCGACTCCATACTTTTCATGTAGTACATCTAAATTTTCCTGGTGATGATCACACACCCAAACTGTATTAAATACATGGTTCTGACAGATTCCTTCAATCATGGCTTTACCCATGTTTCCAGCACCAATAAAACCGATTGTTTCTTTCATAATACCCTCCTTAAATCGAATATGTCTTTCTTCTTGAAAATTCTTTTTGTTTACCCTCATTCCAATCCTCTAAGTTTCGATAATATCCTGAAACACGAGAATAGATTTCGGTTGATTTGGAACATTTCGGACAAATATTTTGATGACCCAATAGATAGCCATGTTCTTCGCAAACCGAATATGTTGGCGTAATTGTGAATACAGGCACATCGTAGTTTTCATAAATGGTCTTCACAAGTAGGGCAATCATTTTCCAATCCGCTATCCCATGATCAATAAAGACTGGAAATGAAGTGGCTCCACAATATTGATTTTGAAAATCTTGTTGTATACGTAAAGCTTCAAAGACATCATCCGTACTGGCGACATCTAAATGCGTTGAATTCGTATAATATCCATGACTTTGAATTTCTGGATACAATTCCTTATCAATTTGGGCAAAATGCGTACATACACTTTCTGCTGGTGTAGCCTCTAAATTAACTTTTTGACTTTGATTTAAAAGTTTTTGATTTAAAAACTCTAACACTTCCATGGAAAAAGTTTGTGCATCCAAATCCATCAAATCCTTCTTTAACCATTTCGCATTCAAACAAGCCTCATTCATACCCACAATACCTAAAGTACCATAGTAATCATTAAAATCCGATATATAGGCCTTGGTATACGGATATAAGCCGGCCTCCAACAATTGATTTAACACTTGTCGCTTGACTTCAAAAGAACGAAGGGCCACATCACTTAAATTATCTAAACGCTTAAAGAAATCTTCCTTACTACTTGAAAGATACGCTAAGCGTACTATGTTTAATGTCACAACCCCCATACTTCCACATAAAGGTTTATAGCCAAAATATCCTTCCACATCTTGTTTTTCTTTTGTCAAAAAATAAGGCGTTCCATATTTGGCACAAGCCTTAAACAACTCTTCTTCGTGCATCCAATCAAAATCTGGATTTAAGTAAAGGGCAATAATTGGAAATTGAAAACCACGACCTGAAATATCTCCCTTATTGATAACTTCAAATAAGGCATCATGAAGAATCTTCATTTCCTTTTGACAATCTCCATATGTAAAATCACATTCACACCCGGCTACAATTGCCTTTTTGTTTATAAATTCGTGCGGAACATTCCAATCCAAAGTAATCTGACTAAAAGGAGCTTGGGTACCCCACCTTGAAGGAATATTTATCCCATATATAAAGCTTTCTAGACAATCACTGACCATCTTGAAAGATAGCTTGTCCTGATGAATAAAAGGTACGAGTAACGTATCAAAATGTGCGAATGATTGGGCACTGGCCCATTCATTCTGCATGATTCCTAGAAAGTTGACCATCTGGTTACATAACGTCGACAAATGCTTGGCAGGAAGGGATGAAATCATCTTATTCACAGAAGGAAGTCCTTTTAAAATGAGATCTTCTAAAGACCAGCCTGCACTGCATCCCGTCAACATATTGATATTATGAATATATAGATCCCCATTTTTATGTGCGTTGGTAATTTGGGCATCATACACTTCACTCAACCAATAATTCGAAGTGATCATACCTGAATTAGATAAGATCAAACCACCCACAGAATACGTTGCCATGGAGTTTTCATCTTCCAAAGAAATATTATCGTGTAAATACGAATTGACTAAATGAATATATTCATTAGCCGTCGATTGAATCTTACGTACATTTTCTCTTTGTTTACGATATAAAATATATGTCTTTGCGACCGGATAATAGCCAGATTCTGACAACGTTTTTTCAACACTATCCTGAATCATTTCTACACTAATGCGATTGTCTTTGATCTTCGTTTGAAAATCAGCCGTGGCTCTAAGTACCAGTAAGTTGATAATCGCATCATCTTTTTCCATATGTAAAGAATCAAAAGCTTTGGATATGGCCGAAAAGATTTTTGACGAATCAAAACCAACTATGGACCCATCTCTTTTTTCGACTTCGATCATGCTTGATCCCCCCTTATCTTTACATGTTTAACATATTTTTCGAATATGTTTTTATATTTTAAAACAACTTCAAAACTAGGACGATGCAACGAATGATCAATGGTCGTTTCACTATCTTCAAAAGGTTGTAAAATCACTGTATCCACGCCTTGAAGCCATTCTCCTAATTCTTCTATAGTTTCTTGATTATGCAATTCATCCACCAAAGTTACACAAATGTCATATGGTATAACCGATTGCTTCAACAAATCCAAAGACTTCTCAATATCCTTTAGATCCATATCCTCAACCCCACACGTTTTCGCATAGGCACTCGGAGCATTTTTGATATCTAGACTGACATGATCTACCAATTTTTGTGCAAGGATGGTTTTTAAACGTTCATAGAACATACCATTCGTATGAATCTTAATTTTATAGTTTAAAGTCTTGGCATACTGTAGAAAGGAAACAACCCCCTCATGCATCAAAGGCTCTCCTCCCGATATATAAATGCCATCTAAATCTTTGCGATGACTCTCTAAAAATTCATTGATTTTTTCCGTAACGATCGGATACATGTTTTCTTTTAAATACACCAAATCTTTTGAATGACAATACGGACACTTTAAATTACATCCCCCTGTATATAAAGAACAACTCAAATGTGAATCATAATCCGATAATGATAATTTTTTTAATTTATAAAACTGCAGATTGGTCTGCTCCAAATCCGCATAGCTTCTGGCATGATTGGATAAAGTCTGATAAAACGTAGTAAAAACTTCAATATTCTCTGCCGTTAGATCTTGTGTAATGTGATGCCACCAGTCTCTACGAATCCCATAGATTTCAGATATATGTTTTTTCGTGAGTGCCGTCGTATATAATTCTTTAACACGCTTATCTTTAGCACTTGTTAAGATGGAAACATAACCCAAAGTATTCAATTTTTGAACATTTTTTGTGACCGTACCCTTGTCATATCCACCAACCTGTACGATTTGTTGGAGGGAAATACCTTCATTCTCATAGATTTCAATCAAGATTGGAAGCTGGGCATAACTCAAATTCAAATCTTGCAGCATCTTATCATAATATTTCTGTGTACTTCGATAGAGGATACTTGAATCCATCAATAAATCATTTTGTTTTTCCATACAAGTATTATAAGGTATTTTGATAAAGAAAAAAAGGACCGAAGTCCTTTTGAGATTATTGTGGTTTTGCGTCGAAATGTTCATCACGAACAACAACGTCGTGAGCTCCACCTTCGACAATACTTGTACTTGATACTAATGTAACCTTCGCATCTTTTTGAAGTTCAGGGATTGTTAAGCATCCACAGTTACACATTGTATGACGAATCTTAGATAAAGATAGACCTACATTGTCTCTTAAGCTACCTGCATAAGGAACATATGAATCAACACCTTCTACGAAAGACATTTTCTTGTCTCCACCAACATCATATCTTTGCCAGTTACGAGCACGAGCACTACCTTCACCCCAGTACTCCTTCATGTAATTTCCATTTACACTTACAATCTTATTTGGAGCTTCTTTGAAACGAGCAAAGTAACGACCCAACATAACGAAGTCAGCACCAAATGCCAGTGCTAATGTGATGTGGTAATCATGTACTATACCACCATCTGAACAAATTGGAACATAAATTCCAGTTTCTTCAAAGTATTCATCACGAGCTTTCGCAACATCAATTGTAGCTGTAGCTTGTCCACGACCAATACCTTTTTGTTCACGAGTGATACAGATAGAACCTCCACCGATTCCAATCTTAATAAAGTCAGCTCCTGCATCCGCTAAGAAACGGAAACCGTCTCCATCTACAACGTTACCAGCTCCGACTTTTACGCTGTCACCATAGTGTTCACGGATCCATTTAATTGTTTCAGCTTGCCATGCAGAATATCCTTCACTTGAATCAATACATAAAACATCTACTCCAGCTTCTACTAAAGCAGGTACACGAGTCGCATAGTCACGTGTATTGATACCAGCACCTACAATGTAGCGCTTTTTATCATCCAATAATTCATTTGGATTATCTTTGTGTGATTCATAGTCTTTTCTGAACACGAATGCCTTTAAGTGTTGTTCTTTATCAACGATAGGCAACTGATTTAATTTGTGTTCCCAGATTAAATCGTTTGCCTCAGACAATGTAATATCTTCATCTCCGACGATCAAATTTTCAAATGGTGTCATAAATTCCTTAACCAAGGTCGAATGATCCATACGACTTTCGCGATAATCACGACTTGTTACGATACCTACTAATTTACCATCCGCTTGACCATTGTCAGTAACAGCCATTGTTGAGTGTCCTGTCTTAGTACGAAGAGCAATTACATCCTCTAATGTTGCTTCAGGGCTAATATTTGAATCGCTGCCAACAAATCCAGCCTTAGTCGATTTTACTTTACGAACCATAGCGGCTTGAGACTCAATTGTTTGACTACCGTAAATAAAACTTACTCCACCCTCACGTGCAAGTGCACAAGCCATTTCTTCACCACTAACAGCCTGCATTACAGCACTTACCATTGGAATATTTAAAGATAGTGCAGGTTCTTCACCTTTTTTGAATTTTACTAAAGGCGTTTTCAAACTCACCTTATCCGGTGTACAATCCGGACCTGTGTAACCAGGAATCAATAAATACTCACTGAACGTTCTAGATGGTTCTTCAAAAAATTTTGCCATTGTTTATCTCCTTCTCAATTTAACCTATATTATATGTTTTGAGTTCTACGCCGTCAAGCCAAATTGACAAACGACAACACTAAATGCTGCAATATGAATATCCTGTGTTTCTAACGCATTACTATTTCCATCATCAAACAAGACTCTAGCTTCTTGGTCCAAATGATAATCATAAGGAATGTTAGTTGGATTAAAGAAAGCCATACAATGATCATCCCCTTTTTGACAAGAATAGACTAAGACTTGATCATAGATCGAATCAAATTGAACACCTTTTTCAATGTCTTCAACCGTGCTCAATCTAAAACAAGGATGTTCTTTACGAAGCTGGATCAATTCCTTTGTACGCTCTACAATTTCAATATGATGATCCCTTCTTTGATAATCAACACGATTGTAATTATCCGAACGATTGTATGTATTCCCTAAACCTTGTTTAGTGCGACCAAACTCTTGACCACAATGAATAAATGGAACCCCTTGTGCAAGTAATACCATCGCATTGGCCATGATCTGTCGTTTTTCTCTTAAATCACGACTCTCCCCATGACAACATACTCTGTTTTTATCCCATAACGTATGATTATCATGACACTCTACATAGTTAATGACTTTCGCTGGACTATCAAACACATGGTCCATACAGCTTGCGGCCATTACACATTTTACTTGATAGAATAAATCGGCTTGTCCTGACGCAAAGCCTTTTCGTGAAAGCTCATCATTCGATCCACGAACAACTTCACGGAAACGATCCGAGAAATGACCAACATGTGGCATCTTAGCTTGATTCAGTTGTGAAGCACGAATCTCTTCCGCCACAAAGCTTGGCATATTCCAGCCTTCCCCATAAATCATAAAATCCGGTTTCAATTTTTTACATTCTTCACTAATTTCATTCATTAAGTTATAATCTAGAATTCCCATAAGATCAAAACGGAAACCATCCACATCAAATAACTCAATGATCTTCTTACAAGTTTCTAAAAAATATTTACGCGCCATATATGGCTGTGTATCAATATCATTGCCACAGAAACTTCCATTCGAAAATTCACCTTCACGATTCATTAAGAAATAATAATCAGGCACCATATTTTCTAACGCAAAATTTTCTTTGACATACACATGATTAAACACCAAATCCAAATTCACTCGAATGCCTGCCTTGTGGCAATCATGCACCAAATTTGCAAACTCCTCGATACGTAACTTCGCATTCTTTGGATCTAGTGAATAGGCCCCTTCCAAACAACGATATTGTACAGGATCATAGCCCCAGTTATAGAAAATATTTGGATACACTTCATCCACACTGCCAAAATCAAATACAGGCATCAATTGTACGTGTGTCACACCTAATGATTTTAAATAACTAAAACCCGTACTGTGTGCCTTTGTGATTTCATTTTCTTCCGTAAAGCCCACAAATTTTTTTGGATGACTCACACCAATTCCAGTTTGACTTGTCATATCACGAATACTT
Source organism: Holdemanella porci (assembly GCF_009696075.1). Taxonomy (GTDB): domain Bacteria; phylum Bacillota_I; class Bacilli_A; order Erysipelotrichales; family Erysipelotrichaceae; genus Holdemanella; species Holdemanella porci. Next base: position 99,297 of record NZ_VUMR01000001.1, read on the forward strand.
GCCTCATATATAATCGCATCGCATTCACTATCCATTGGCTTCAATTTGATTTTTTTTGGAAGTTTTAAACTCTTAGGATCAACAATCACACTATATTGGCCATTCGGACCACTAAAACAAGTATAAGGATCTGTTACCCCTTTATATTCTCCATTCACACGTACTAAGTAAGAATAGTGAACTCCATTTAAATCTTTGTTAACAGTAAGCGAGAAAACCCCTTTATCCTGTCGAACCATCGATTCAACGATCTTTTTCCCGTTTAAGACATATCCCACATATACGGCAAGAGCTGTGGGTGCCCATACTTTAAAGGTTGTCTTTTCCGGTGTATATGTAACTCCTAGATCCTCTTTTTCATACATGTACTCTTTCGCAAAACGCTCTGTTTTGACAATATGAGAGTATTTGGCAACACAAGTTTTACAATGTTCATCATACACAGTGTATTCTTGACCCATTTGTAAATTCCCGTTTAAAGACAATGAATAATGCGTATATCCATTGTATAGATCACTTTGAGACTGAATCGTCAACGGAATAATACGATCCTTTGTATCTTTCATATGGAAAATACGACTTTTTCCACCAAAAAAATTTTTGGACATATAAACATCCAAACAATTGTAATCATCTAGATAAGCTTCATATGGCTCCTTCATTCGCATATGTAGTATTCCTCATTTCCTTTTATTTTACGTATCTATTGTAACATGTATACAGACAATTTTTTAAAAAAATGTTAAACTACTTCATAGAGATAATATGAAGTGACCTCCTATTGTCAATACGTGGATTACGACTCATAATTGAATTGATTAAAAACACTTATGGTGTCGATGCCATAACACAATAGGAGGTCACTATGAAAAGTATATTATCTG
>NZ_VUMR01000010.1 GCF_009696075.1 Holdemanella porci
ATATGCACAAGAATCTACAATATCCAGGACAGTCATGTTCAATATCTCATTCTATTTTTAATGTGATTGGTTCCTTATCAAATCAAATTCGAGATGTTTTACCTGTCCTATAAATATACTAGCATCAAACTTTAATTTTTGTATCTTCTTCTTCGTTTCTTTGAACTATAAATCTATTTCTCTTTTTTAGCATCAAAACAATATTTTCTTTCAACTGCAATGCTTCTTGAATAATCCAAGTTATATATAGATCATCACTGTAGTTTTCTGAATCATATGACAAAACAAATTTTTTATGTTTAGTTTCGTTTTCTATTGTTTTAGTTGGAATAGTCCAAATTCCATTTGTACCCTTTTTTAATTTTTCAAAATTTTCATTGAAAAAATGGTACAATTCAACACTCTCTTGTATATATACTTCTAAGCATTTAGTTGAACTATTTCGGATTGCTAAATGCATTTCATTATCTTCCCATCTCAAATCATAATACGACCTATTAATCATATTAGACTTTTTAAAATTATTTGAAAAGATTTTATTTGAATATGCAATTGATATAAATCTATTCCAAAAATTGCTATACTTATTATTTTTAATCAAATCGTGTAAATATAAATATTTTGCTCCTTGAGGATTAGGTGATAACACAAAGGAAGAATCTAGTTTACTTAATAGTTTGATTAAATAAAATCGATATACTGTATTCTTCTTAGAAAATTTAAATGTATTCTTTCTTTCTTGAATATATTTATACACATTATCATTTCCGATATATTTATCCGGTATGACTTCTATGACGTCTTCTACTTGATAAACAGCATTAATTACACCGCCAGTTTCTCTAAAAGCAATATATTTAGGTGCTTTTTGAGGATAACCTTGTGTTAAAGGATGAGCATGAACATTGTATTTTTCTATTAATTCCAGGGTCCCATTAATAGGAACTGTTAAAACTTCATCATTTTCTTCTCTTGTATTTTGATAATAATTAAATGTATTTGTAGTTTCTAGAATATACTTTGCCCATGAAGTTAGAGAATTATCAGTACTAAGCATTTTCCGTGGCCCTTGAATATTGCCTGCCATTCCTCTTCTTTGTATATCAAAAACTGATAAGTTATCAAAATTGAATTGTTTAATCAATTTAAATCGAACATAATCTTTTCTTGTTATCTCATCATAATTATCAGGATTTCTCCAGTATTTCTTATCATTAATTAAACTGTTCTTATCAACATAGGTTTCTATCACTTCACAAAGATACTCAATTGTCTGTATAGGTCTACTTACGTAAATATAAACATAATCCCCCACAGAATAATTTGCATTTTTTCGCCAATCAATAAATTCTAAATCATTAAATGCAGATTCAATATCATAAATATTAGGATTAGCCGGTATAAGCCATAACATTGTTTCACACCCTTTACATGAAATTCTTATAGCTCCACCATATCACAAATACATAAACATTTCATGAATTTATAAAATATTTGGATTAATCAATTTAGCTAGAATCACAATTCTCTTATTGTTACCTCTTGTATCACAAGTAACCAAAGTCATTAATCGATCATCTTTATTTACTGAAACACCAGTTTTATACAATCCCCTATTAATAGAATCTGATATAAAGGCATTAAATGAATTTGTTGAATCCCATTCAGTTTGTGTAAATTCTAAAGAATCATTCAAGTTATTTAAATCAACATTCATTACTCCAAATATTTGATATGTTCTAGTTTCATCTTCAGTAATAAATTTAAATGTATCATGCTTTTTATAATAGTTCTTATCTGTATAACTCATTAAAGGAGTAAAAATAATGTTATCCCATTTACTAGAATGACCATAAATTACAACATTTTTTGAATCTATATTTCCATCTGCCGATACAAATGGTATCCCAGCATTGGCATATTCTTTGTTGATATTTTTACGAACATAATAATCATTATTTGGAGCTTGTACAATCGGCTCATAAATAATTCGATCATCAAATTCTAAAATACCCACAACATCTTTATTTGTTTGTTTCAACAAAGATAAAGAAAGCTCCTTTTCAGAAGCTTCCTCATTCTCTTTTTTTGATTCTTTTTTAGTCGTTTTTGTTTCTACATAATAATCCGAATAATCATAAGATTTCTTTGCAGTAACCTGATTGTAGATAACTCCACCAATCAATCCCACTACAACTAGCGCAGCCGCTATTTTTATTCTTTTATATTTCATACTATTTATACCCCTGTATTTGGAACAACGATACGTGCGTTTTCAAAATAATAAATAATTGTATCGGTTTCCTCATCTGCCTCTACTTTATAAGCTTTAGACTTATCAGCTAACTGATAAGAAGTAGGTGCTTTAATTTCTTTGAATTCATATTCATGTCCATAAATAGTATCCGCTAATACTGCTTTTCCATCTTTTACAATATGCTTTGTTGCCTTGTCATCTCCAACTTTTCTAGAATAATATGTTCCATCATCAATATCTAAAACAATCTGTTTGTTTTCATCTGTTTTTACTGTCTTGATAATTTTAGAGAAATCTTCTTTTTTAGAGATTTCATACTCTTCATCTTTTTCTTCTCCAGTAATCATCAATTGACCACTTGCTAAAGTAGTAACATAAGCATCTGCTGTCTTATCATATACTTCAAAAATCGCTCCATTCAAGAAATGATCATGATGATCCTTATCCACTTTATTGACATCCAATTCTAAACGGCGCTTTTCATTATAAAGATCCATTGAAACTGTTACAGTAGGCTTAGTGGTATCTTTATCATAATTGAAAGTAAAGTCATGCTTTTCTTCATCCAATTTGAAGCCTACATTTGTTTCCAATTCTTTAACATAGTATTCGCCTGTTGGAAGATCCAATTGTTCAATGTTCTTACCATCTTCATCAATTGTTAATGTTCCAACCAATCCATCTGCAGGAATAATTACTTTATCATTTAAAGTAATATCATTTTTAGAATATACACCAAAGACAACATCTTTATATGCATCTTTATCTTCATCTTCAAATGTTTTAGTAATCTGCAAATCTAATTTTTGTCTTTCATTTACATAAGACTGTTTGATTTCAACTACATCAATCATCTGACCAGCATATTCAATATCAAAATCATATGTGTTTCCATCTAACACAAAACCAGTTTGTGTTGCTGTTTCTTTAATAGAATATTTACCTAATTGAAGTAAAGCTGAAGTTGTTACACCATCCCCTGTTGTAAATGTATCAACTACATCTCCTTTGTGAAACCACACAGTTCCTTCTGGAGTTACAATATCTTCACGTGCTGTAATTTCATACGTAACACCTGATAAATATTTTTCTTTGTATTCTGGAGTATACAAAGTTCCATAATCTGTTTCAGATTCTTTTGCTCCTGACAACATCTCACCTGTCTTTTCCACATAGACCTGGCCTTTTTGTGTTTTATTGTCAAAATTCATAAAGATTTCTGTACTAGAACCATCCACATTGATTGGAATCTCTGTATCTTTTAATACATAGCCATGTGGTGCTTTGATCTCCACTAATTTATATTCACCATACTTTAATGAAGAAGGTAAATGTACAGAACCATCTTCATCCGTTTTAAATACATCTGTAGTTTCTTTTTTAGGATACGTTACTTCCTGTGTTACATAATTACCATCTGCATCTTTAATTTTAAATTCGACTCCGGCTGCCGGAATACGTTTTCCAGTTTCACTGTCCGTTTTATAGATTGTTAATTCGGCTTTGATTGTATCATTATAGATGTTATAGAAATATGTCTTTTCATTTTGATCAATCTTTACTTCAAAAGGATCCAAAGTATCATAACCTTTTGTTTCGTGTTCTTTAACAATATAAGTTCCATATGGAAGATAATCACTAATAGCTCGACCATCTTCATCCGTAGTCAATGTTGATACGACTTTACCTGTCGATTTTAAAATAATATCAAATTTAAATCCTTCACCAGGCTTTTGAACATTACTTTGGAATAATCCATACTTCTCCTTATCAATTGTTTTCGCAATCTCAATGCGACCCTTAATAACCTGATCTTTAACTGTTGTATAGAATGTACTAGGTGTGTTATCACCTGAATATTTAAGTTCTACTTTATTACAAGAACTGTTAGTTAAATATCCTTCAGGAGAAGTAACCTCACATACATTCAAAGTTGTTCCCACTGGATATTTTTTTGATTTTGCCTTTGATCCATTTGTTGTGATGGTTTCAAGTACATTTCCACTTGTATCTTTAATCGCAAATGTAGCTCCATTGAAAGTAGCATCTCCTTGAGTCTTAGTACCTGTTTGAGAATCCTGTTTTTCAACTTCAATATCTGCATACATCAAATCAAAATTTAATTTGAAGTTTGGAGAAGGATCTCGCCTTGAGGCTAAATAAATAACTCTTTGATATCCACCTGATCCATAGATAACATTTACATCTCGTGCTGTAAAATTACGTGAAAAAGTAATACTCTTATCATAATTTTCAGATGTGATAGCTACTGTAAGATTGTTTCCATTTACAGAAGCACGAATTCCATTTGAGCTTGTGATTGAATAGTTTGCTAAAGTACCCTTCGTATCCGTTAATGTCACCGGTGTATTTAATCCCATCTTGATTGTTTGGTTATTGAATGAAGGTCTACCTTGAGGCTGAGTACGTAAATTGTTGATGACTGCAACCTCATTTGAAATATCATACACTGTAGTTCCATCTGTATAGTAAGGCTGATACCAAGTTCCAGTCACTGCCTGCCAAATCATAACCTGAGTTGCGACATAGTATTTTTCTGTTTGATGACCAGAATAGCTGTATCCATAATAATTGATTTCCCAGATATTCTGACGCGTTTGTTCAGATAATTCATCCCATTTTGCAGTATCCTGATGATAATCCAAGCCTTCTGTAAAAAGCTGCATAGGCTCAATACAGAATACTGTCTTATCCCCAACATACAATTGCTGTACATAATCAAATCCATACTGATTGGCAATATGGATCATTGCATAAATACTGCCTGTTCCTGTTGTATCCGTTAATGAGATTCCATCAGACTGAGGCATCAAATCAGGAAATACATCTTCTGCATTTCCAAGTTCTACAATCGTATCTAAATCATTTTCATCTGTAGTCGTTTCTTCAGCATGTACCGGTAAAGTATTCATCAACGAATTGAGAATAACTAATGCTGTTAGAAAGAATTTACTACCTTTCTTCAATATGTTTTTCATATTCTTTTTCCTTTCCTTTAGGTTGTTGCAACAAAAAAGACGAGATTTCTCTCGCCAAAGTATTTATTCAATTGTCATTTATCACATCCTTACTGAATCAAACTTCCATTGCTCCAAAGGTTCAGTCCGTAATAGGCAATACCATGATCATTTCGATACACAGGCTGCACCGAATAATTTGTTATTTCAGCATTTCCAATATACATCACATCATTCATATAGTACTCACCTGCCGACTCTGCTTCAGACATAGAACCATACGTTGCATAATAGAAGTTACTATCTAGGATCACATCACAGGAAACATTTTGATTAACTCCTCCTTGACATGCATAACTTGGTTGCACTGTTTCTGGTGCAGGTGCTGGTTCAACAACAGTTTCCTCTTTTGAGGTGGTTTGTTGTACTGAATCATTCGTAGTAGAAGAATTGTTATTACCAGAATCATTTACTTTTGTATCAGATTTCACATTACTCTTTGAGGCATCATTACTTTGAGTATCTTGTTTTTTTGTGTCAGAAGAAACGCTCTCTTTTTTTGAATCACTTTTATTGGCTGTGTTTTCTTCCTTAACCTGAATTTCATTTGTTTTTGATTCCTCTTTGTCAACATCTTCATGTTTACTAACTTTTGATTTTTTCTTTTCAACACTCGTTGTTTCCTTAGAAGACTTTTCCACAGTAGGAGCAGAAACATCTTGATTTGATCTAAATGCTACTCCTGCTCCAATCATCATCACAGTACTAATCACTGAAATAATTAACTTCTTCATTTGGTTTACCTCCGTTTATACTTCTTAATAACATCTCTTTATTTAAAAATACCCAATATAAATTCTATTTACCAACATACAAATATTAATTCTATCTATATAACAAACATTTTTTCTTTTTCGGTAGGTAATAAGATTCTTTCGGTAGGTAGGAGGGGTTTTAGGGGAGGTAAAAGTCACACCTCACCACGCAAAGACAAACTGCCCCTCCAACAGTTTGGAACAATCACAAGTACGAACAAGGCAATTTCTACATCCAATTATCGCTCTTGTTCTCGTGATCTTTTCTTCGCCCAGTTTTCCAGCAAGTGGATCATCAAATCCTTCTTCTTGCCTGGTGTGTAGTCCTTGGGAAAATATTTATCAATTTCCTTCATTTGAAAAGATAGTTTCTCTCTTTGGTTTGGTTTTTCCTCAGAAAGCGTATCTTCTATAAAGTCTGCAGTTAACTCACCATCATGACTTAATCGCTTGAATTCCTGACATTGAGCTAACGATGGAGTCCTTTGATTTTCAATGATTGCATTTACCAAATCAAATTGTTCTGACTCTGTTAAATATGACAATTCAACAGCTGGGTTAAATGCAATTTTAATCTCATTTTCATTTCGTCCATCCACCATTTCCTGCAATGGTTCAATAAGATAGGTTAACCGAATAAATCGCCTAATCTGATTCCTATCAAGGCCTAGTTGTTCTCCTAACAGTTCAACCGAATATTTATTCTTAGACTTCTGCTCAACTTGAGTAGAAGTAGATTTTGAATATTCAACATGAACATCATCAACATTAATATCTACTTTTTTACCTTGATGTTTCATAGCTTCTAAGCGCATCTTATAGGCATAACCTCTTTCACTAGGATAAATGTTTTCACGCTGAATATTTGAATCTACCATCAGAATCGTTGCCTGATCATCGTCCAATTCTCGTATGATAACATTCATTTCGGTTCTTCCTAGCTGTGACATAGCGAATTTCCGCCTGTGACCAGAAATCATTTCATAAGTTCCATCTGGTTTTGGTCGTACAAGTGCAGGCATCAACATATCGTTTTCTTTTATAGAATCAATAAGCTTCGCCATATCTTCATCCATAGTTACATGGAATGGATGTCCTTCAAAATCTTTAATTTTATTAATTGGGATTGCCATTACCTTTTCGGTATTGGCCTCCTGTCTTTCTTCTTCTGTAGAAAATAAGGAGTCATAGCTAGGCAATCCTAAGTCTAATTTTGGCAAGCATGCCACCTCCTTTTAAAATAGAGTGAGTTGTATATTCTTTTTTAATACATGATGATTCCATTCTTCAATCGCTTGATCTGATGTTGGCTCAGTTTTCGTTCTTTTAAAGCATAACGTACAAATAACATACTGGCCATAATAGCCATTGATTTTTTTACTGTTCCAATCAATTACTAAATGAGCAGTTGAATGACAAAATGGACATCGTTTGATTCTAGGCATCTAGCAATCTAAAAGATTCTACAACCACATTCGTAGAATAATTCTTTTTACCATTTTTCTCATATGAGTTTGTTCGGATATTTCCCTCAATATGATAAGCTGTATCCTTTTCACCTTTTCTACAGATGGCATTCGCAATTTCTCCAAATGCGATGCAGTTAATATAATCCGAATACGAATTAATCCCATCTCTTGTACAGATTAAACAAAACTTCACAAAAGAATTTCCCTTATCATTCTTAGATACTTCAATATCTCTTGAGAGTTTTCCATTCAATAAAACATAATTGTTTGTCATTTTGTTTTTCTCCTATCTATTTAATTCTTCTTTGTGCTTTACTTTTTGATTGTTGATCAATTCTTTTGTAAGCTTTTCATAAGCTAAAGCTACTTTGGAATCTTTGGCATACGCATAGATACTCTTACCGGAAATACTTGCTTCACTCGCTTTCGTTGCTTTTGGAATGATTGTATCAAACACACGAATATTCTTTCCGAAACTTTCTCGAATCGTTTCGATTGTACTCTTTGTTAGATTTGTATTTAAATCCGCAAGCGTCATCACAATACCGGTGATTTTTAGATTACTATTAATCTTACGTTGAACTTTTCCTACCGTCTGTAATAACTTAGTCATTCCTTTTGCAGGAAGATACTGCGTCTGTACTGGTATCAGTACTTCATCAGCAGCAGATAAAGCATTAACGGTCAACATTCCTAAAGATGGTGGACAATCAATAAAGATGTAGTCATATTGATTTCTCAATGGCTCAATACAATTACTTAAAGTCTGTTCTCTGTTGATTACACTCACTAGACGCATTTCAAAATCAGCTAATTCAATATTTGCCGGAATTAAATCCACATGTTCTTCATGATGTAAGATTAACGATTCATAATTAATATCATTGTCATTGATATAATCATCAAGCATAGATGAAACAGAGTGTTCCAATGAATCATTGTTTTTCCATCCAAGACAGCTTGTAAGATCGCCCTGAGGATCAAAATCCACAATCAATACATTGCATCCATTACGAGCTAAACCAATTGCCACATTCTCTGTAGTTGTAGTTTTGCCTACACCACCTTTTTGATTTGTGACTGCGATTACTTTACATTTTGGCATAATAAAAACTCCTTTCTCATATGCCAGATTTACCTGGCTATGTAAAAGGAGTTTGCTCATATTGTCTTGTTTTATGCTTCTAATACTCTTATGTTTGACCACTCATCAAGTGTTCTTAAAAGATGAATATTAGCTGATAACCTATTTTTATTAGCTGGAAGTAGTCAAAATGTTCGAATCACGCCAATTTCTATTAGCTGGAAAATCAGTAAAATTCATCCAATTTCTGATAAGAAAAAAGCGATAAAATCAACAGATTCTATCGCAATTTTCATATGGTCATAAAGTGCTAAAAAGCCTTTATTTATGAGCTATATGGTGTCCCTGATAAGATTTGAACTTACGACCTTTCGCTTAGGAGGCGAATGCTCTATCCAACTGAGCTACAGAGACAATTCTCGATTCAATTTTTACTTTTTTTGGCCACTCACTCCTAACTCTTAGGAGGCGATTGCATTCTCCAGCTGTGCTACGAGGACATTTCTTATTTAATTTTATCACTTTTTGGCCACTCACTCATAACTCTTAGGAAACCGCCGCTCTATCCACTGAGCTACGGAGGCATATTTTCTATTCAATTTTTACATTTTTTGCCCATTCACTTTTAACTTTTAGGAGGCGAATGCTCTACCCAACTGAGCTACTGGGACATATTATGATTTTAACACAATTCTGTAAAATCAACGATTGTTTTTACATGGTTTTTTTCAAACACCTTCTGATTATTTGAATTTACTAAACCAATACACTCAATATTTAATGATCGAGCTGTATTAATCGCATACATCGAATCCTCAAATACAATCGCACTTTCTGCAGTTGTATTTAAATCCTTCAATACATACTCATAAATGTCCACTTCTCTTTTTGACATCTTTAATTCATCTGCTGAATATACATTCTCCATATATTTCAACATACCAAGTCGATCTAATACTTTTTCGGATAATACTCTTGTGTTTGATGTTAATACAACCATTTTTTTCTTTTCTGAAGCACACTTCTTTATATAGTCCAAAGCACCCTTCTTTGCCTCAATATGATACGCATATTGATTTAAAATATCTTCATGTACTTCATTGAACATCCAAGCCTCATCTTGTTTAGTATGAAATCTTTCTTTGATGTATGTTAAAACCTCTGAAAATTTCATCGTAAAAAAGATTTGACGAGCCTCTTCCATACTCATATCCAAATCCATCTTTTTAAATAAATGAATGACGGCATCTTCCCATACGTGCATCGATTCAATTAATGTATCATCTAAATCAAAAAGTATTGTTTCCATGTTTCACCTAAATGGCGCGCCTGACAGGGCTCGAACCTGCAACCGCCAGAATCGGAATCTGATACTCTATCCAGTTGAGCTACAGGCGCATTACTTGATAATTATAGCCTAAATTAGTTTCATAATCCATTAAAATGTGGTATAAAAGTGAATGTATATTTTAGGAGGAGAATATTTTTCATGGCAAAACGAATTATTCAAGTTGAAGAAAAAGTACCTGCAAATCTGCTGGTACCATTAAGTATTCAACACATGTTCGCAATGTTTGGAGCCAGTGTATTAGTACCATTCTTATTCGGTATTAACCCAGCTATCGTACTATTCATGAATGGTATTGGAACATTGTTGTTTATTTTTATCACAAAAGGAAAAGCACCAGCCTATTTAGGAAGTAGCTTCGCCTTCATTGCTCCCGCAAATATCATTATCGCAAAATTTGGATATCCATACGCATGTGGTGGATTTGTTGCGGTTGGTTTTTGCGGATGTTTATTGGCAATGATTATCAAGAAATTTGGAACAAAATGGATTGATATCGTACTACCATCTGCCGCAATGGGACCCGTTGTTGCATTAATTGGTCTAGAATTATCTTCGTCGGCTGCAAATACAGCTGGAATTCTAGGAGATAACATTGACCCTAAAAACGTGATTGTTTTTGCGGTTACACTTGGTATGGCCGTAATTGGAAGTGTATGCTTCAAAAAATTCTTAAGCGTCATTCCAATCTTAATTGCCGTAGTTACAGGATATTTAACTGCTGTTGCCGTAGGCATTGTAGACTTTACTCCAGTATTAGAAGCAAGCTTTATCTCAATTCCAAACTTCCAAGCACCAAAATTCAGTATAGATGCCATTCTAATGATGCTTCCCGTATTATTAGTTATCGCATCGGAACACATTGGTCACCAAATCGTTACAGGAGAAGTTGTAGGAAGAAACTTAATCGAAGATCCAGGACTACACCGCTCTTTATTTGCAGATAACTTCTCAACAATGATTTCAGGTTTAATTGGATCTGTTCCAACTACAACTTACGGAGAAAACATTGGAGTTATGGCGATTACTGGCGTATACAGCGTACAAGTTATTGCTGGAGCTGCCATCCTATCCATCATCTGTTCATTCATTGGTCCATTATCTGCATTGATTCAAACAATTCCAAATCCAGTTATCGGTGGAATCAGTTTCTTACTATACGGTATGATTGGTACAAGTGGATTAAGAATTCTAGTCGATCAAAAAGTTGATTATGGAAAAAGCGTAAACATGATTTTAACATCCGTTGTGTTCGTTGTTGGACTTAGCGGAGTAACAATTCACTTAGGAAATATTTCTTTATCAGGAATGGTACTTGCTTGTATCACAGGAATGATCATGTCCTTACTATTCTATATCTTTGAAAAATTCCATTTATTAAATGAAGAAGAATAAACTAAAAATTGTCATCATTCACGATGACAATTTTTTTAGTGCTTTGCATCATAATAAATCGATGCTTTTACTTTTTCTGTATGTTCTTTACCACAAAGCTTTTCTAGAATCGCAAACGCAAACTCAATACTTGCTGCCGCACTTACACCCGTAATGATGTTTCCGTCTGTAACGGCATAAGCATATTGATATTCTCCACCAAAATCTTCATCCATATCTTTAAAACAAGTATATTTCTTACCTTTTAAGATACCCTCATGACCTAAGATTGTTGGAGAAGCACAAATAGCTGCCAATACTTTATTTTCAGCAAACTCATGAGCTAATTTTAATACTTCTTCATTCTTTTCTAGCTTTTGATAATGTGGACCACCAGGTAAAACTAAACAATCCACATCGCTAAAGTCATATGTGTTCATTGGAAACACACTCGAATAGGTTACGCCAAAACGACCTGTAACCTGTTCCTCATTGTTGACACCAATCATATCCACATCAAGTCCACCACGTCTAAGTAGGGCAATTGGACCCATAGCTTCTAATTCTTCAAATCCATTTTCTAACAAAACTGCAACTTTCACGTTCATCACCTCTTAAAATAAGTATACAACAGAGTATAATAATTGTGAAAGGTTGTGATTATATGAAAGAAACAAAAACAGAAGCCATCTCATCGGCAATTCTATGCATTTTATCTGGCTTAGTCTTATGCATATTTAACGTCTCCATATTAACAACAATTACGCGAGTTATTGGATGTATCTTTTTAGTCATTGCGATTCTATTTCTATATACATATTTCAAGAAAAGAAATAGTACAACACTAACAACTCTTGTATTAGGCATATTCCTATTGTCTGTAGGCCTATATATGAGTTTTGATCCAAGAAAATTCATTAGTATTGTACCTATACTTGTAGGAATTCTATTGATTATTAATTCCCTATCCCATTTTCAAAAAGTATTACTCTTAAAAGACAATGGCTTTGAACAATGGAAAGTCAATCTTGCCGGAGCTATCTTTATCTTAGTTGTCGGAATTGTATTACTTATGAAACCCGTTCAATCCTTAAACTTTATTTTCTCTTTAACCGGATCCTTCCTTGTACTAAATGGAATTCTTATCTTTTTGAATCAATATTTCATCCAAAAAACGAATTTATAAATCGAAGCACACCCTGCTCATTATTTGTATAGTCGCTAATATATTTAGCGGCTTTTTTTGCCTGTGCACTCCCATTTTTCATCGCAACACCATATCCACAAGATGCAAGTAATTCCACATCATTTCCATTATCCCCAAATGCCATTACACTAGAGATTGATACACCCTTCTTCCTACATATATATCGAATGGCTGCAAGCTTACCCACATCATAAAATCGATATTGTGGATGGTGTCTTAAAACTGATGTTTTAAAGTTTGGGATTGTAATCCCCGCAAAACAAACTTTGTCATACAATGCTTCATTTAATACAATATCCCTTTCAAATTTCGCTTTTTGTAATGATTTTATATAATGTGAATCCAGAGGAATAATTGAAAATATTTTCTTAATAATATTCATAACAGAAACACCAAACATCGTATATCCACCATTTTGCCAAACATAACAAATTAAATGATGCTTCTTAGCTTCTTTTACTATACCTTTTACTTCATCCTTGGATAAACGAGTAAAACTCTTCATCTCTCCATCTGAAAAGTCATGTATTTCTAAACCATTTGAACTTGCCACAAAACCATTGTATTCTCGTAATTTCAATATTTTAATAACTTCACCCAACTCTTCATAAAATCTTCCAGTCACAATCCCAACTACAATACCCTTTTGTTCAAGTTCAATTATTTTATGAACTGTATCTTTATCAATATGTTTATGCTTATCATACAAAGTTCCATCTAAATCAAAAACGACAATTTTAACCATTTTTTACCTCTTTGCTAGAAAACCTACTAAATATATATTATTATAATAAAAAGAAAAGGGGAATAAAAATGAAAATATCTACAAAAGGTCGCTATGCCCTTCGCCTACTTATAGATTTAGCTCAACATAATGATTCAGGCTTTATAACACTAAAGGATATTGCCGCCAGACAAAACATCTCAAAAAAATATTTAGAACAAATCGTTCCAATTCTTACAAAAAGTGGAATGGTCCAATCCAACCGTGGTTTTCAAGGGGGATATAAGCTCGCAAAAAATCCAGACCAAATCCTTGTATATGACGTATTAGTCGCAACTGAAGGAAATTTATCCTGTGTTGCCTGCCTAGATTCGGATGTAAATACATGTCCAAGAAAAGAAGATTGTACTACACTTTATATTTATGAAGGATTAAATCAAGTGATTGAAACCTATTTAAAAGGAATTTCACTACAAGACATTTTAAATCGTGAACAAAGCTTTGATTATATAATCTAAGCTTTTCTTTTACTTTTTTTAAAGATAATATTACAATAATGGATAGGAAATGAGGTTAATTTATTATGAAAACTGAAACAAAATGTTTACATGCTGGCTATGAGCCAAAAAATGGTGAGCCAAGAGAAGTTCCAATTTATCAAAGTACTACTTTTAAATATGATTCAAGTCTTCAAATGGGAAGATTATTCGATTTAGAAGACAGTGGATATTTCTATTCACGCCTTCAAAACCCAACAAACGATATTGTCGCAAGTAAGATTGCTGCTTTAGAAGGTGGTATTGCTGCTATGTTGACATCAAGTGGACAAGCTGCAAACTTCTTTGCGGTATTCAATATTTGTGAAGCAGGAGATCACTTAATTGCTTCTAGTGCCATCTATGGTGGAACATACAACCTATTTGGTGTGACAATGAAGAAAATGGGTATCGATTGTACATTTGTAGATCCTGAAATCAGTGCAGAAGATCTTCAAAAAGAATTCAAGCCAAACACAAAATGTGTCTTTGGAGAAACAATCACAAATCCAACAGTACGTATTTTCGATATTGAAAAATTTGCGAAAGTCGCACACGCAAATGGAGTTCCATTAATTATTGACAACACATTCGCTACACCAATTATGTGTCAACCAATCCAATGGGGAGCTGATATTGTTACTCATTCTACCACAAAATACATGGATGGACATGCATCTTGTGTAGGTGGGGCCATTGTAGATAGCGGTAATTTCAACTGGTTAGAACACGCCGATAAATACCCAGGACTAACTACACCAGATGAATCCTACCATGGTATTGTATATGCTGAAAAATTCGGTAAGCTAGCTTATATCACAAAAGCTACAAGTCAATTGATGCGTGATTTAGGATCAATCCAAGCACCTCAAAATGCATATTATCTAAACTTAGGACTAGAATCATTAGCTGTTCGTATGAAGGCACATTGTGCAAATGCACTAGCCGTAGCTAAATACTTAGAAGCCAATGAAGATGTTGCATGGGTAAAATATGCAGATCTTGAAAGTGACCCTCATCATGAATTAGCTAAAAAATATTGTCCGAATGGAACTTGTGGTGTATTGTCATTTGGATTGAAAGCCGATCGTGATCAAACTGAAAAATTCATGGATAGCCTAAAATTAGCTTCTATTGTAACCCATGTTGCCGACGCAAAAACTTGTCTGTTACACCCAGCAAGTCACACGCACCGTCAAATGAGTGAAGAGCAATTAAAAGAAGCTGGTGTGGCTCCAGATTTAATTCGTTTCTCTGTCGGTCTTGAAGATGCACAAGACATCATCGACGATTTACAACAAGCACTAGATGCCATGAAAGCATAGTCTTTTACAGAATGGAAAATTTCCATTCTGTTTTTTTTCGCGTATAATAAAGTGTATACAAAAAAGGAGTTGTTTATTTATGCCAATCAACATACCTGATGCATTGCCCGCAAAAGACATATTAGAAAGTGAAAAAATCTTTGCGATTGAAGATAAAAGTGCACATAGACAAAGAATTCGACCATTAAAGATTGTGATTCTCAATCTAATGCCCAAAAAAATAGAAACAGAAACACAAATCTTACGATTAATTTCTAAAAGTGCACTACAAGTTGATATTGATTTTATGATGGTAAAAAACCATGTTTCTAAAAATACAAGTCAGGATCATTTAGTTAAATTCTATACATATTTTGAAAAATTAAAAAATAATTATTACGATGGAATGATCATTACAGGAGCTCCTGTTGAACATCTAGAATATGAAGATGTGGATTATTGGAGTGAACTTGAAGAAATCATGGAATGGTCTAAAACTCATGTATATTCCACACTACATATTTGTTGGGGAGCCCAAGCTGGACTGTATTATCATTATGGAATTCAAAAACATATCTTGCCAGAAAAAGTATTTGGCATCTTTCCAGAACAATTAGTCGATGAATATGACTTTTTAACGAATGGCTTCGATGAAATCCACTACACGCCGCATTCAAGACATACGGCAATTGATGAAGAAGCCGTCAAAAAAGTGAAATGCTTATCTATTCTATCTAAAAATGATGAAATTGGTTCAAACATCATTGTCACAAAGGACTATCGTCAAATATTTATTTTAGGTCATTTTGAATATGGAAAAGAAACATTAAAAGATGAGTATTTTAGGGATTTAAAAGCCAATAAACCCATCCATATTCCATTTAACTATTTTCCCGATGATGATCCAGAAAAAGAACCTATTTTAAAATGGAGAAGCCATGCCAATCTTCTATATCGAAACTGGCTAAACTATGTATATCAATTAACACCATTTGAAATTGAAGAAATTGGAAAAATAAAAGAACCCATTGGTACGGGTTCTAGAGAAGATCATGGCTATGCCAAGACTTTTACGAAGTAATTTTTACTTCGTATTTTTTATTATTCCGCAAACATTGGAGTAGATAAATAACGCTCACCTGTATCTGGTAATAATACGATGATTGTTTTCCCTTTGTTTTCGGGACGTTTTGCGATTTGAATAGCGGCATATGTAGCAGCACCACTTGAAATACCTACTAACATACCTTCATTATGTGCAATCAAACGACCTGTTTCATAAGCTTGTTCATTTGTGACTGTAAAGACTTCATCATATACACTTGTATCCAAAGTATTCGGTACAAAGCCAGCACCAATACCTTGAATACCATGAGGACCTGCATGACCTTCAGACAATACTGGACTTGTTGCAGGTTCAACCGCAACCACTTTCACATTTGGATTTTGATCCTTCAAATATTTACCTGTACCACTTACAGTACCACCTGTTCCAACACCGGCAACAAAAATATCAACTTTTCCTTCTGTATCTTTCCAAATTTCTGGACCTGTTGATTCATAATGGGCCTGAGGGTTTGATGGATTTTCAAATTGACTTGGAATAAAACTGTTTGGTGTGGCAGCTGCCAATTCCTGAGCTTTTGCGATAGCCCCCTTCATACCAGCCTTTCCATCTGTTAAAACAACTTTGGCACCATACGCCTTCAATAAGTTACGACGCTCCACACTCATTGTTTCAGGCATTGTCATAATAGCCTTATATCCCTTAGCCGCTGCAACAGACGCAATCCCAATACCTGTATTTCCACTTGTAGGTTCAATCAATGTAGCTCCTGGCTTGATCAATCCTTTTTTCTCAGCATCCTCAATCATTTTCTTTGCGATACGATCCTTTACACTACCTGCTGGATTAAAAAATTCTACTTTCGCAAAAACACTAGCGTCTAAACCTTCTTTTTCTTCAATATGTGTTAATTCTACTAATGGTGTATTTCCAATTAAATCTGAAATTGCTTTATATACTGTCATTTTCTTTTCCTCCTATTAAACAAATTCAATATTATTCATTTAAAGAGTTACAACATCGCTCCATAATCAGTACCTCCACTTACTATTCCTAGTAACTTTATAGGTATTATAGGAGTTTAACACCCTATTGTCAATAAAAAAAGTGATAGAAATTCATCTATCACAATTTATTCTGAATAAAATAAGAAACACCATCATCTTCATTTGATTTTGTTAAATACTTTGCGACTTTTTTTAAACTCTCCTGTGCATTTTCTACAGCAACACCATCTGCAACTTCAAACATAGAAATATCATTATAGTTATCCCCAAAAGCTAATACAGAACTTGGCTCCATATCAAGATATTTTAAAAGCTTTAACAAGGTTTTGCCCTTCGTCGAATCCTTATTTGTTAAAGTATAAATAATACCTTCCGATTGCATACATAATGTTTTGTCACAAACAGAATTTAATTGATTTTTTATCTTTTCCATATTTGGATGAATCATCACAACCTTAAATATTGATTCACTAACAATATCTTCTATGTTCGCATTTTCAACTATTTTGCACTTACCAATCAAACGATTCTTAAACATATCCAGCCCTTCTTGATATCCAACTGAATAAATGATTTGATTTGTATAAGCCAGGAACGCAACTTTGTGTGCGACTAATATTTTTAAACAAGTCTTTAATTCACTAGAATCAATTGGACATTCATAAATACATGTATCCCCCAAAAACATGTTTGCTCCATTATTCGTAATATAAGGTAAAGAAATATTTAATTCTTTTATATAATCCTGAATAATATGTACATTTCGACCCGATACAAAAGTAAGTGGAACATTCTTTTCAATCAGAACACTTTTAATATTTCGATCTAAACTTTTATCATCATGCAAAAGCGTACCATCTAAATCAGCAACAATCAATTTAATATTTTTTAAAGACATTCCTTTACCTTTTCAACAATATGATCCGCATTCAAACCATATTTAGCTAGTAGTTCATTCGGTGTTCCACTCTCTCCAAAAGTATCCTGCATGCCCATCATTTCCATACGCACTGGACTCTTCTTAGAAGTTACTTCACTCACTGCACTACCTAATCCTCCATATACATTATGTTCTTCACAAGTAATGATCAATTCATGAGATTTTGCGATTTTTTCAATCAACTCTTCATCGATTGGTTTGATACAAGGCATATCTACAACTGTAACTGAGATATCTTCTTTAGCTAAAATATCTGCAGCTTTTAATGCCTCTTGCACCATCATTCCTGTCGCAATCAATGCGATTTTCTGACCTTCTCTTAAAACTTTTCCTTTACCCAATTCAAACTTATAATTTTCATCATATACATCTTCCACTGCACCACGACCCAGTCTTACATAACAAGGTCCATCTATGTCGGCCACTGCCTTTACAATAGCCTTTGCCTGATATTGATCACATGGTACAAAAACTTTCATATTTGGAATACTTCTCATTAGTGCAATATCTTCAATACATTGATGACTCGCCCCATCTTCTCCAACTGTAATTCCAGCATGCGTTGCACATACTTTTACATTCAAATTAGGATAACAAATACTATTACGAATCTGTTCAAAAGCTCTTCCTGCCGCAAACATCGCAAAACTTGATGCGTACACTACTTTATTAGATGCAGCCATACCAGCAGCGACAGCCATCATATTTCCTTCGGCAATTCCCATGTTGAAATGATGTTCCGGTCTTGCCTTTTTGGCATCGATTGTCTTTGTCGATTTTGTAAGATCCGCATCTAAAACTAATACGTCATCTCTTTCTATAACTAATTCTGCCAAAGCCTTTCCATAGGCATTACGTGTTGCTTCTTTTGCCATTATTCAAGACCTCCTAATTCCTTCATTGCCGTTTCATATTGTTCATCATTTGGAGCCGTACCATGCCATGCATAGTTATTTTCCATGAAGGATACACCCTTACCTTTGATTGTATGGGCAATAATCATTGTTGGTTTATCCTTAACTTGTTTAGCTTGTTCAAACGCATTTCTTAATTCATAAAAATCATGTCCATTCACATTCAATACGTTCCATCCAAAAGATTCAAATTTACTTGCGAATGGCTCTGGCGAAATTACATCGTCAATATTTCCATCAATTTGTAAATGATTGTAGTCTAAGACGGCACATAAATTATCCAATTTATAGTGAGCTGCTGCCATGCAAGCTTCCCATACTTGACCTTCTTCACATTCACCATCACCCAATAAACAATAGATTCGATGATTATTCTTATCTACTAATTTATTCACAATAGCCATGCCCACAGCACAAGAAATACCTTGTCCTAAAGAGCCTGTAGACATATCAACACCAGCTACTTCATTCATATTTGGATGTCCTTGTAAATTTGAATTGATCTTTCTAAATGTCGTTAAATCATCCTCTAACAATCCCTTTTCTTTTAACGTTCCATATAATAATGGACTAGCATGTCCTTTACTTAATACAAAACGATCACGATCAATTGAATCAACATTGTCTTTATTGATATCCATCTGTTCAAAATAGATTTCTGTTAAAATATCTGCACCACTCAAGGATCCTCCTGGATGTCCCGAATTGGCACTATGTACTTCGGTTAATATATTTTTACGAATACGATTCGCATGAAGTTCTAATTCTTTTATTTCCATCTTACCCAAATCCCTTATCTAACTTATCTCTTAAGAACACACCTGCATTCTTTACAACATCTTGCCAGTCTTCATTGTTCACATACCAAAATTCTCCGACAAACATACGCACGCCTAGTCGTTTCAATGTTTTGATATTTTTCACAAACTCTGTATGCCCTGTTCCAAATGGAATTTCACGATATTTACCTGGAACAGTTTCTTTTAAATGACTCGCAAAAATATGTCCTTTTCCACACATCAAATCTTCATCCACGTCTACACCATATAATAAGGATGCATTTTTTAAGTTTCCAATATCTGGATATACACCTAGATATGGGCTGCTTACTAGATTTACATAGCGCATTGCCTTTTCTACTGTATCCATAAATGGTGTTTCCATTGTTTCAAAGCCTAATACAATTCCTTTTTTAGCAGCCATTTCCACACATTTCTTTAGATTTGTTTCAAAATCATGATTCGTGTATAGATCCCCGTCTTCATAATAGACGTCATATCCAGCTAACTGAATAATGCGAACTCCTAAATCTGCCGCAAAATCAATTGCTTTCTTCATGATTTCCAATGACTTCTTTTGAATCTCTTTATCATGTGATCCAAGTGGATATTTACGATGTCCACTTAAACACATTGAAGAAATAGGAACACCCGTTTTTTGAATGGCCTTCTTGATTTCATTCGTTGGCTGATCCAATCTTGCAAGCTTTGCATCACTTTCATCAATACTGATTTCCAAATAATCAAATCCACTCTTCTTGGCAATTGTTAATTTTTCTACCCAAGTAAGTGTACTTGGCATACTCTTTTCATATAGACCTAGTCTATACTCTTTATTTAGATTGTCCATAATAAGCTCCCGGTCCATGCTTACGATTAAAGTGTTTATCTAATAGAACCTGCTGCATGGAATCAATTTCATTGTTGTTTAATAAAGATGCGATCGCATTCATCTTTGCGCATTCTTCTAAAACAACCGCATTATGAACCGCATTAAATCCATCTGTTCCCCATGTGAAAGGTCCATGTGAATGTACCAATACGCCAGGAACTCTGTCTGGATCTATATTGCGTGTCTTAAATTCTTCTACGATAACTTTTCCTGTTTCCAATTCATAATCTCCATGAATTTCTTCTTCCGTCATCAAACGAGTACATGGAACTGCTCCATGGAAATAGTCAGCCTGTGTTGTTCCTAATGGAATGATATCTTTTCCTGCCTGTGCAAAACTTGTTGCCCAAGTAGAATGTGTATGAACTACACCTCCGATATTTGGAAAATTACGATAGAATTCCAAATGCGTATCTAAATCTGAGCTTGGACGTAGATTTCCTTCCACAATATTTCCATCTAGATTCACAAGGACAATATCATCGCGAGTCATTACATCATATTCAACACCACTTGGTTTAATAGCTACAATTCCTTTTTCTCGATCGATTTCAGATACATTTCCCCATGTGAATGTGATCAAACCATATTTTGGCAATAATAAATTAGCATCTAGTACACGTTGTTTCAATTCTTCTAACATATCTTAGTCCTCCGTTACAAAGTAGATTGCTGCTTGGGCTGCGGTATGATTAGCACTAACAATAATATCTCTATTATCTTCATGTACAACACATAGATTGGCTGGTCCTACACCTTTATCAACCATTGTGACTTTATATTCTCCATCTTCATATGTAACGACAAATAATTCGCAGTCTTTTCTTCTGACACCACACACAAATGCATTTTGTCCTGCAAGTTTAGTTCCAACTAAGGCATGTGCAAAATCAATTTCATTATCATATTGCCATACTTTCTTATATTCGCTTCCATCTTTCTTATAGATTTGAATTGTATTTCCATGGAATTCTTCAATTGTCATGATTTCATCCTGACCATCTCCATCAATATCAATTGTGGCAATCTCACCAATATGTCCAGATAGAATTGGTTCTACTTTCCATTGTCCACCACGTTTTTCTGGTGCACTTACACGTAAGATTCCTTGGTCACTTCCAAAGTATCCAACATCTTTACCATTTTCTTTTGTTTGCCAGAAACCATGGTTACGATATAATCCATCACATAATACTTCTAATTCAACTCCTGTACTTGGATCTTCTGGTAATTCAGCTACATAAATTCTTCCTGGAACACTCCAGTCATTCTTTTCTTTTTTAGAAGTAGCTACTGTAGCTAGGATCAAATAATTGATTCCATTCTGATTAAAAATTCCAAAACGATGAACATAAGGTACGGATACTACATCTTTGAATTGCCATGTTCCGTTGTCATATTTTCCCCATACGATTTTTGCCAAAGATGGCGTAACCTTCAAATAGAATTCTTGAACACAAAGGAATTCTTTTTCTTTTCCTGGAATCGGAACGATTGACATACATCCACCTGGATGTGTCCATACATTTTCTTTTGTCTCATAGTCTTTTCCATAGTACATATTACATGCGACATCTGGATCTTCACTAGCCAATAAAATATGGTTTTGACCATCAAAACAAATATTACTTGCGCAATAGCAACGGTACATATCATCTAATTTTTTTTTAACAATTTTCATGATTTTCTCCTCTTTTGGTCTATTTTTGGGTATAAGAAAAGCTGCATAAACGCAGCTTTCATTTTTTATTATTCACTAAGTGCTGCTTTTAAGCCTTCTTCAATTTCTTTTGCAGACATTACATTCTTTAATCCAACAACTTTAGTTCCACGTTTCTTTGAATCTTCAAACATAGGAACAAAGTTTTTTGAACACAATACGACATCATAATTTCCAGCAGCTGACTTTCCTTCACACACTGCACAGTGATGAATTTCTTGTACATCAAGTCCCATCTTTTTAGCCACTTTTTCAACATTTAATTTAATCATCATGCTTGTTCCAGCACCATTGCCACAACATACTAATAATTTTAATTTTGCCATTGTAATTTCTCCTTTTATTCAGCACTTGTTGCTTCTACTTTTTCTAAATATGCATCATAATCTTCTGTAATTAAGAAATATGTATCTGGGTGTTTACGATACTGCAATTGTGGAATTGCCACCAAAATCAATACTACGATTCCTACACCTACGTATCCAGCATATTTCATGATTACTGTAAAGATTGGCCATACTGTTGCCCAGTCAAACATTCCTAGATATCCTCCATATTGACTTAATCCAACCCAGCCAGCAATTAAAGCAGATCCGAATACTTGAATTAAACCAGAAATAAATGGAAGAAGCATAGCTGCTTTGATACCACCACGATTATCAGCATATACAGCAATAACTGCATTATCGAAGAATACAGGAACGAAACCTGCAATTACCAATGTTGGTGAATGCATCAACAATAAAGCACCAATCGCTAAGAATTGTCCTAAAGCACCCATTAAGAATCCTACTGTTACAGCGTTTGAACTACCAAATCCAAATACAGCGGCACAATCAATACCAGGAACAGCTCCAGGTAATAATGAATTAGAAATACCTTGGAATGAATTTGTAAGTTCTGTAACGAAGGTACGAACACCTAATTGTAAGATAGCTAGATATACCGCAAAGTTAAACGCTGTTGTCATAGTATAGAAGAAGAAGTTTTGTGTTTCTGCAATAAATCCAGCTTCAACTAAATAATCCTTTCCTAATACCATTAAAATAGCACCGAAGAATAAGAACATCAAGATAGATGTTGCAACCATATTTTCATTAAAGATAGATAAGAATCCTGGGAATTTTAAATCATCCAAACGTTTTGAATTTTCACCTTTCATCTTTTTAGCAATACTACCAAATAATGCGATACCAAACATTTGTTGGTGAGCAATCGCAAAACCTCCACCTTCAGTTAATTCCTGCGTAATTTCTACTGTTAAGTTTGAACCAACAGCCCAATACAATCCTAAAATCAATCCCATAACAATTAGAATTGGTGTACTTCCTAATTTAGGGAAGCAGAATAGAATCAACCAGAATGCTGTTGATGCTTGTTGCATCTGTACATGACCTGTTGTAAATACAGCACGCATTTTTGTCCATTTTTTTAATCGAACTAAAATTAAGTTCATAATAAATGCGATCAACAATAAAATCATAACTTGAGAGAACGTTCTACCAAATTGTTCCTGCAAACCTTCTGTAACAGCATTTTGTCCAAAATATGGATCAATAACCATTGCGTGTAAATTGAAACGATCTTTTAATCCAACTAAGATTGGTCTAAAGTTTCCTACCAAGCCTGAAGAACCAACACTTAAAATCATGTATCCTACTGTGGCTTTAATAAATCCTGCAAATGCATCGTAAATTGGTTTTTTCAATAATAAGTAACCGATAAATACAATCAAACCGATAAAATATGCGGGTTGCGTCAAAATATTTGTCGCAAAAAAGTCCCATACTGTCATTATTATATTCATTTTACTCTCCTCCTAAATTATTCATATTGATTAGCAATTTCTTCTAAATCACCTTTTGTTTTTGCATTCATCAATGCTTCAACGATATCCTCATTCATCAAAATATCCATTAATGATTGTATATTTTGAATATGCTGATCATGGTCAATTGCTGCTAAAGAGAAGAACAATTTTGCCTTTTTATCTGGATCTTCTGGATCAAAATCAACTTCTTCTTCCACCTTCATAAATGAAATAGCTGTTCCATTACATCCTACAGCTCCTTCTGTTGAGTGTGGCATCGCAATACCTGGAACAATCACAATGTATGGTCCATATTTATTGACGCATTCAATAACAGCTTCTACATAGTCACTTTCAACTGTATTATCCTTTAACAAAGGTGCATAACTTTGTCGAATGGCGTCTTGCCACGAATCAACTTTCTCAACAAAACAACAGTGTCCTTTTTCAACAATTTCTTTCAACATATTCATTACCTCTTCTTATAAAACTGATCGATATGGAACGTTAGGTTCCTCTTCGAAGCAATCCTCAAATCCTCTACGATAGTGATATTGACGTTTTGCTTTATCTGTTGGATATACATATTTACCACCTACATCCCAAATAAATGGATGGAATTTGTAATCTAACACATCTTTCTTATAATTATATAGCAATTCGATTTCTTTTGGGTCTGCTTTAAAGTTAGTCCAAACATCATAGTGAATAGGAATTACTACATCTGTTCTTAAAGCTTCAGCCATTCGTAAGATATCAACACTTGTCATTTTATCTTGCATTCCAACTGGATTTTCTCCATATGATCCAAATGCAACATCGATATCATAATCTTTTCCATGTTTTGCATAATAGATTGAATAGTGAGAATCACCTGAATGATAAATATTTCCTCCTGGTGTTTTTACTAAATAGTTTACAGCTTTATCATCCATATCTGTTGGACATTTTCCATGAAGATCTTCACGATCTGCTCCTTGTGAATCGGTTGTAGTAATACAAGTACGGTCGAATGAATCTAAGGCAACAATTTCGATATCTTTAATTTTAATTGTATCTCCAGGTTTTACTGTAATACAACGATCTGCAGGTACACCCCATTTTTGCCACAATTCAACAGATTTTTTAGGACCAATGAATGGTACTGGAATTTCATTTCCATTTTCATCCACTGTAGTCATTCCTGATTTTAGTACGTGACTAGCATATTCAGCTGACATGTGATCTTGATGATAGTGTGTTGCTAATACTGCATCTACTTGCTTAATTGCGAATGGATCAATCACAAATGGTACAGCTCTTAAATTTGGCTGCATATTTCTACATCCGCACATATTAGCCATTTGATGGCCAACTTTCATTTTTCCATCACCATGAGTACGTTTACCATTACCTGCCCATAAGTCAATTGTAATGTTTGCACCACCAGGTGTTTTAAACCAAATACCAGTACATCCTAACCACCACATTGCTACAGTGCCAGGTTTTACTTCTTCATTTTCAATTTCTTCATTCAACCAAGTACCCCATTCTGGGAAAGTTGACATGATCCAAGAATCTCTTGTAATTTCATCTACTTTTGACATTTTGTTTTCCTCTTTCTATCTTTTTACCATGGTTTTTTGACGTTCAAATCATAAAACATTAAAAGACTAAAAACAATCACATTATATGTTTGTTTTAACTTTTTTATGATTGTTTAATTCTTTATATCCATTTTTACATTCTTTTAATTCCATTATATGATTGACTTATATGTTCTTTTTAGATAAAATAAGCTTAAAGAAAGAAGGTACAACATGAAAACATTAGAAAAGATGTCTTTTTCACAAAATGCTCAACAAATTATATCTTATACATTCTATATTTTATTTGCAGCCTACAGTATTTATAAGATCATTCAAGCTGAATTTATATCTACTAAAATACTATTTATCATTCTATTAATTATTATCTTGGGCATTGCACTTTATTCTGAATATTTAAAACATTTATATAGAAAGGCAATCAAAACAATTGCCTATGATTTAAATCCTGAAAAAGCAAATAAACAATTTAATGCACTATTAAAAAAAGACGTATTTCACGCCTATAAAAATGATAAAAAAATATTCGATACTTTATATTATATAGATCAAATGGAATATAAGAAGTGCTTGGAACATATTGAAGAAAACTCAAAGTTTTTCCATAGTTCAATTGATCAGTTATTGATCTATCATTACACAAAGTTCTATTGTTCATTTATGTTGAATGATTTAGATTGTGCAAAACAAGAATATAATAAATTAGAAAGAATGCGTAACACAAAAGTAAAAGGTGCAAAGGTTTCACCATTATTTAACTGGGAATTTATGGATGCCGTATACTTAGTATGCAGAAAGGATTATAAACAAAGTCTGAATGTATTTAAATCTGTTAACACAGAAAATATGAATCCTAGAGAAAAAGTACAATACTATTATCAATTCGGATTATTATGTAATAAAATAAAAGAAAAGCATTTTTGTGAAAATTATAAAAATAAAATAATAACATTAAAAGGGTTAAGTAACACATGTAAAAAGGGAGAGATTTTATGAAAATGGCGAAAGAAGTCGTAGATAAGCGACGAAAAAAAATCATGCAAAAAATACAGGTCAAGGGTACTGTAAACGTGGAAGAACTGGCTTCAGAATTGAATGTAACACCATTAACAATTCGTAGAGATTTACAATATTGGGAAGACATGGGAGCTGTTGAACGTTTCTATGGTGGTGCCAAACTTGTTCAAAATTTTGTTGAACATGACATAGATCCAAACGAAGCTTATAAACATGCGATTGCCAAGTTTGCTGCAACATTTGTAGATGATGGAGATACAATTTTCATCAATACAAGCTCAACTGCACTATTAATCATAAAATATATCATAGGAAAAAGGGTCACAATCATCACAAATAACGGAAAAGCTATTTTCTGTGATCATGACCCAAATGTACAAATTGTAATGACTGGCGGCGAGCTTCGTTTCCCTAAAGAAACAATGACCGGTGATTTTGCCTTAAACAATCTTCAAAGAGTCAAAGCCAACAAGGCATTCCTAGGATGCAACGGATTTGACAGCGAAGTCGGCATGAGTACGGCAATTCTTCCGGAAGTAATCATCAATGAAACTATGATTTCTAGGTGCAGTGGTGCTGCCTTTATTTTAGCAGATGCGACAAAAATTAATTATGTGCATCAATTTGTAGTCGCAAAGCCAGACTCATTCGCATATCTAATCACAGATACTCGAGTGCCTGCTGAACAAATAGAAGAATTTGAAGAAAAGGATATTTTTGTCAAACAATTAGATCCACTACTTAATTATAAGAAATGAGAAATCATTTCTTTTTTTAGTCCAACAACTCTAACCTATACTCCATCAAACACTCATTGGTTTCATATACACTCTTCTTGTTCTCAATACAATAGATCAATAATGCATCTCTTTTTACTTTTGGATACAACATCCCATTATTCGATAACGACAATAAGTTGTTTGTGATGTGTAAATCCAATCCTAAAGCTAAACTTAACTGAATCACCTTATCTTTATTAGGAGCCTTGGATCCATCAAAGATTTGATACCCATAATTTCTCTGTATAGTTGTCATTGATAAAACTTGCGCCTTAGTTACATGTTTAATTTCTAATATGTGATTTAAATACTGTGAAAAAGTTAAATTGTCTAGACTTTCCATCAAAGTACTTAATCCATCACTCTTTGTTTCTTGAATTGTTTTTAATAATTGATTTGTCTCTGCCATAATACTTATAATATACACAAGAAAGAGCAATTTATGAAGACTTTACAAATAATTAAACAAGATCAAGATAAAACTATTTCATTAGTAGAACATGAAACATCACACACTAAATATATCCAGAAAGAATTAAATTATTATGATAAGACTCTTTATCAAACGATTCAAAAGATAAAGAATCCTTACTTACCTAAAATTTTTGTGATCCAAGAAAATGACAATCATTTAACTTTAATTGAGGAATTTATTGAAGGTAAAACGTTAGATCAACAATCCTTTTCAAAAGAACAAGTTAAAGACATCATGCATCAATTAAGTGAATGTTTAGATGCATTACATAAGTTAAATCCACCTATTATCCATCGTGATATCAAGCCAGAAAATATTATTTATCATGATAATAAGGTTACACTCCTTGATTTTGGCATTGCTCGTTTTCTAGATTCCAAGAAAAGTAAAGATACCCTTATCTTAGGCAGTGTTGGCTATGCAGCACCCGAACAATTTGGCTTTCAACAATCCAATCCGCAAACAGACATATATGCTTTGGGTAAATTAATGAACTACCTATTAAATGGTTCACTAGAACATCAAAACAATATTCCCTTTGATTTAAAACAAGTTATTTTAAAGGCAACACAATTGGATTATAAGAATCGCTATAATTCGGTTAAAGAAATGGATCTAGCCATTCAACAAAAACTAATTATTATTCCCCCTCTTAATAATGACACGTTCAAATCTAAAATGATCAGTTTAGCTTGGATCGTATTTACACTTATGATTGTGGTCGATTTGGAACCAGGGGAAACCATTAAAAACAGCTTTAT
The DNA here is from genome assembly GCF_009696075.1 of Holdemanella porci. Taxonomy (GTDB): domain Bacteria; phylum Bacillota_I; class Bacilli_A; order Erysipelotrichales; family Erysipelotrichaceae; genus Holdemanella; species Holdemanella porci. Next base: position 28,843 of record NZ_VUMR01000010.1, read on the forward strand.
TAATAAGCTGAGTTGTTTTGTGTTTATATATTTTAGTTTATTCCTTTACTATAATAAGAATTTATTCCATAAACACATGTCCAAAGTTCCTTGGCCAGTACTCTATTCCTCCATTCTATTTTTGTTTGTATGTTTAGATGTATGGTTTTTCATGTGGATTGATTCCCTGATTTAAATGTATGCTCATGGCATACCAAACTTATTTATATTTTTCTTATACTAAAGAAAAAGGAATAAGGAGTATATATGAAAAAGGGTTTAAAAGTATTTTTAACAGCCGCTATTGTCTTATCGGCTGTCGCTTGTTCAACAACGAGTGATGAAGAAACAAAGGATAAAGACACAAAAGAAAAGGTCGTAGAAACAAAGGAAGATACAACTGTGCCAAAAGAGTATCGTAATGCACTGCATAAGGCTGAAAATTACAGTAAAATGATGCACATGTCCAAACAAAGAATCTATGATCAATTAACTTCGGAATATGGAGAAAAGTTTGATGCAGAAGCTGCACAATATGCGATTGATAATCTAAATGCGAATTATAATGAAAATGCATTAAAATGCGGAGAAAACTACAAAAAGACGATGCATATGTCAAAAGCTAGAATTTATGATCAACTAACTTCAGAAAATGGAGAAAAGTTTACACCAGAAGAAGCGCAATATGCCATTGATAACATCAAGGGAGATTATTTAGAAGCCGCTTTGAAGTCCGCAAAGAACTATCAAGAAACTATGAGCATGTCAAAAGATGCCATCTATGATCAATTAACTTCGGAATATGGAGAAAAATTTACAGCTGAAGAAGCACAATATGCCATTGATAATTTAGATGACTAATCTTATACTAAAGGCATGAAACTTGCTATATTATTTCCTGGAATTGGATATCACACTGATAAACCATTACTATACTATTCAAAGAAGATATTAAAGAATATGAATTATGAAGTCAAAGAAATTCATTTTAAAAACCTAGACTTTGATTTAAACAAATCTAAAGATGAAGCGTATAGACAAGCCAAAGATCAAATTGAAAAAATGGATTTAGGCACATTTGATTCCATTCTATGCATATCTAAAAGTATTGGAACCTATTGCGCAGCTAAGCTTGCCCATGAATATAAGTTAACTGCTAATATCTATTTCACGCCATTAGATTTTACTTTGGAATATCTCCAACAAAAAGATTTAGTGTATTCGGGAACTCAAGATCAGTGGGCTAACTTCGATAAGATTGAGCGCTATTGTATTTATCATCTTATTGAATTTCACAGTATTCTAAATGGAAATCATTCCTTAGAAACAGGAAATATTCAAACAGACATTGAGAATCTGAAACAAATCATGTATCGTGTAGAAACATTTATCCACAGCTTATAGGGCTGTGGATATTTTTAATTGCACTTTTAACACTCAAAATCACTCACATCATGCAACAAACACGCAATCATTAAATCTTCTACATTCAGCCCTTCTTTTTCAGCAAATTCCTTTCCAATATTCACGACGCGATACGAATGAGCCAAACGATATGGATCCTTTATTCTCTATTTCAAATAGTCTTGAGCTTTTATTGGGGTTTCCATATCTTCATTATACTATTTCTTTCAGAAATTTTCTGAAAAAAGCTTATGTTCATGGTATGATATATGAAAGGAGTTTTTTATTATGAAGTTAAATGTCGATTTACAAAACCATTCATATCCAATATATATTGAAAGAAACACAATTCAAAAAGTACATGAATATATTCCAGTCACACGAAAAATTGCGATTATCACAGATACAGGTGTGCCTGAAAAATGGGTCAACATCGTAAAAGAACAGTGCCCTGATTCTTTTATATGCACCATTCCGCAAGGTGAACCATCCAAATGTTTTGATCAATATAAAAATCTTTTAGAAGAAATGATTTCACACAACATGTCCAGAAAAGATGCCATTATTGCGGTAGGCGGTGGTGTTGTCGGAGATCTTGCAGGTTTTGTCGCCGCTAGCTATATGCGCGGCATTGATTTCTACAACATCCCAACAACTGTATTAAGCCAGGTTGATTCAAGTGTAGGCGGAAAAGTAGCTATTGATATGGGTTCCTACAAAAACATTGTAGGGGCATTTTGGCAACCTAAAACCGTTATTATCGATCCAAACGTATTATCTACGCTTTCTCTTCGTCAACAACACAATGGATTATGTGAAGCTTTAAAAATGGGACTCATTTTGGATGATCATTTAGTCTCTCTATTTGAACAAGAAACAATAGATATCGATGCGATTATTACGCGTTCCATTGAATTAAAGCGAGATGTAGTTCAACAAGATGAAAGAGAAAGTAATCTTAGAAAAATTTTAAACTTTGGACACACCATTGGACACGCCATTGAATCTGCATATGGATTAAATACATATCTTCATGGAGAATGTGTGGCAATGGGTATGTTATTCTTTATTGAAGATAAAACATTAAAACAACGCGTATTAAACATCTATAAAAAACTAGGTTTGCCTCAAGTACCAAACTATGATACTTCCACATTATTAGAATATGTAACACATGATAAGAAAAGCAGTCATAATACTGTATCTACCATTTTAGTTGAACAATCTGGTTCTTATATCATCAAAGAACTTTCTTTTAAAGAAATACAAGAAGTATTAGAAAGAGGACCTTATGAAGAATAATTTTGGTACAAATATATCTTGGACATTATTTGGTGAAAGCCATGGTCCTGCCATTGGTATTACGTTAGATGGTCTTCCTGCAGGATTTAAGGTGGATATGGAACAAATCAAATCGGATATGGATAAGCGTAAGGCAACAGGTAAAATTTCAACACAAAGACACGAAGCGGATGAAGTGCATATTCTTTCTGGAATGTATAATGGCTATACAACAGGTACAGCTCTTACCATTCTAATTGAAAACCAAAACACAAAGTCAAAAGACTATTCTGCTTTTCATGGAAGATTGCGTCCTGGACATGCGGATTTTACAGCCTTTGAAAAATACAACGGATATCAAGACTATCGTGGTGGCGGACACTTTTCCGGAAGACTTACCGCATGCATTGTAGCTGCCGGAAGTATTTGTCGACAAATTCTGAAATCACATGGCATTGTAATTGGATCACACATTGAAAGCTTATATACGCTATCGGATATACCTTTTAGTCAAGACTCTCGTGTTTTAGAAAAACAAATTCAAGAAGTTAATGATAAAACCTTTGCGGTTATAGATGATCAAGTCAAAGATCAAATGATTCAAGAAATTGAAAAAGCAGCTGCTGAAGGTGATTCATTAGGTGGTATTTTAGAAACTGCCATTATAGGTCTTCCTACAGGACTAGGAGAACCTTTCTTTGATTCAGTAGAAAGCATTTTATCGCACTTGATTTTCTCTGTACCAGCCGTTAAAGGCGTTTCCTTTGGCGAAGGATTTGGCTTTGCGAAATTAAAAGGATCTCAAGCCAATGATGCCTTCCGTTTTAATGATAAAATTGAAACCAAGACAAATCACAATGCTGGAATCAATGGCGGCATCACAAATGGAATGCCAATTATCATTCATACTTGTATTAAGCCAACACCATCGATTTTTAAAACACAAGAATCTGTGGATTATCTTTCAAAAGAAAACGTGGATCTTAAAATTCAAGGAAGACACGACCCATGCATCTTGCACCGGGCAAGAATTGTTGTGGATAGTGTAGTTGCGTTTGGCTTATTAGATTTATATATGTCTAGGCTTGCCATTAAGCCACTTCAGGGGGATTTTGAATGAAAGTAAAAGTAACACCAAGTAAAGTACATGGAAACGTAAAGATACCCGCATCCAAATCTATGGCACATAGAGCATTGATTTGCGCCTCATTAAGTGATGGTACAAGTCTTGTTTCTAATGTCACAAACTCAAAGGATATTGAAGCAACCGTTGGCTGCATGAAAGCTTTGGGGGCTATAATTAAACAAATCGATGGAACTACATATGAAGTAACAGGTACTAATCTTTTTAAACAAGAAGGAAATATTACGTGTAATGCGAATGAATCCGGTTCTACTTTACGCTTCTTGATTCCACTTGCTGCATGTACAAATGCCAAAGTTAAATTTTTAGGTCAAGGAAGATTGCTTCAAAGACCTATGGATGTATACGCGAATGAATTTAAAAAGCAAAACATTGAATTTAATCAATCCGATAAAGAAATCATTGTGAGTGGAAATCTACAAGCAAAAGACTATGTTGTACAAGGAGATATTTCAAGTCAGTTTATTACAGGCTTCATGTTTGTCCTTCCATTATTAAATCAAGATAGTACACTAACAATTACTGAGCCTTATGAATCAAAGAGCTATGTAAATCTTACGATTCAAATGTTAGCGAAATTTGGCATTGAAATTTTGGAAACAAGTTCAAATTCATATTTAATAAAAGGAAACCAACACTATAAAGCACAAGATGTTTCTGTAGAAGGAGACTTTTCTCAACTAGCCTTCTTTGCGGTGTTAGGCACTTTAAACAATACTCTTTCATGCTCCAACATGGACATGTCAAGTAAACAAGGAGATAAAGCCATTTTAGATTGTATTCCTAGTTTTACAAGTGACAAGGATACGATCACATTCACAAAAAAACAACCTGTACCACAAACTATCGACTTATCTAATTGTCCAGATTTAGGTCCAATCTTATGTGTCTTGGCCAGCTTCACAAATGGTGAAACCAATATTGTGAATGCAGCTCGTTTACGCATGAAAGAAAGTGATCGTATTCTAGCTATGGAAACCGAATTAAAAAAATGGGGTGTAGATATTACTTCTACATTTGATTCCATTCAAATTCACGGTAAAGAACACTATAAATCAAATAATACAGTAGAAATCTTTGGACATAATGATCACCGTATTGTTATGGCAATGACGGTATTTGGATTATGTGCAGGTTCCGAATGTATTATTGATGATGCTCAAGCCATCACAAAGAGTTACCCTACTTTCTTCGAAGACATTCAAAGCTTAGGTGGAAAGGTTGAGATTCTATGACAAATATTGCCATTATAGGACTTGGATTAATGGGAGCGAGTTTTGCGAAGAAACTAACGCGCTTAAACTACAACGTCTATGGTATTGATGTATCTCAACAAACCATTGGTAAAGCTAAAGAATTAAAAATCATCGTAGATGGTAGCACAAATCCTTTAGATGTCATTTCAAAGTGTGATACATTTATCTTCTGTTTATATCCAACTAAAATTCTTCCTTGGATTGAAGTCTATCAGAATGATATTCCTAAACATTCATTATTAATGGATATTAGTGGTGTAAAGACAAATATTGTCAAACCCATTCAAGATGTATTACGAGAAGATCTTGAATTATTAAGCATTCACCCCATGTGTGGTAGAGAATCTCGTGGTATTGAATTTAGTGATGAAACGATTTTTAAAGGTTCAAACTTTATTCTTGTTCCTACTCAAAAGAATAAAAATGAAACAGTTGAAGCTGTAAAAGAATTAGCTAATAAGATGGAATTTGGTAGAATCTGTACTCTATCCATTGAAGAGCATGATAAAATGATTGGCTTTTTATCTCAATTAACCCATGTCATTGCGGTATCTTTAATGAATACACATGACAATGCACATCTTGTAGAATATACGGGAGATAGCTTTCGGGATTTAACGCGTATTGCGAAAATCAATGAAGATTTATGGACTGAACTCTTCATTATGAATAAAGATATCTTATTAGATGAAATCAACCAGTTTATCGATTCAATCTCTCACTTTAGAGATTCTTTAGAACAAGAAGATACACAAGAAATGAAACGTCTATTCATTCAATCCACAAAGCGTAGAGATAAATTTAATAAAACCGATGCGAAGAAGAGATAATGCTCTTCTTTTTTTGTACTTTTTTTGGCATAATAAAGGTTGGAGGTTTTGAAAATGAAAACGAATACATTAAAAAGCTTTTTAACTATCACACTCGCCATGTTTATCATCAGTGTCGCCATATATTTCTTCTTAATTCCTAGTGAAGTTATTACTGGTAGTGTTACTGGTTTAGCTATGGTTTTAGCCAAAATCACAAGCCTATCTATTTCTACACTTACCTTTGTGATCAACTCCTTATTGTTGATTCTAGGTATCGTTCTAATTGGTAAAGAGTTTGGTGCAAAAACGATTTATGCCTCTTTATTATTACCTTTATTTCTAGCCGTATTTGAAAGAATCTATCCAAACAATATTTCTTTAACACAAAATGCTGTTTTTGACATGGCTACCTATACATTGATTTTAGCATTTGGACAAACCATTCTATTTCGTGTAAACGCATCGAGTGGTGGAACGGATATTATTGCGAAAATTGTCAATAAATATACACATATGGATCTAGGCAAAGCTTGTACGTTAGTCGGACTACTCATTTGTACAACAAGTCTAATTGTATATGATGTTGGCTCTTTAGTGGTTGGTGCATTGGCAACACTAGCCAATGGTCAGGCTGTAGATTATTTTATTGATGGTTTTAATAAGAAAAAGAAGATTTGTATATTATCCAAAGAATATGAAGTCATTCAAGATTATATAATGAACACATTAAAGCGTGGTGTTACTTTATATTCGGCAAAAGGTGGTTATGATAAGACCGAGCATACAGAGCTTGTCACAATTATGGCTTCAAATGAATATAAAAAATTACTATATTATCTTCAAGAAAGTGATATTGAAGCATTTGTAACGGTATCAACTGTTAATGAAGTCATCGGTACTTGGAATAATAAGAAAAATCACGTATAAAATGACTTAGCCTCATAGTTTAATTGCACTTTCGATAATCCTTTTTGTATTCGAAATGGATTGTGATGTTTTACTTTTAATATACAAAAAGACTGTAGCGACTCACATATCGCTACAGTTTTATTATTTATATTGAACTTTTATTAGAGGTTTGTCTAATTGATCGCCTTTTTCCAATTTAGAAATACGCTCATCATTAACAACTATCATCATTGTAATCGTATTATAGCCTTTTTCTTCAATCATTTCTTTATCGAAATATACAACAGGCTGACCTTTATTCACTCTATCATTTATATTCACTTTCTTAACGAATCCTTCGCCTTTTAATTCGACTGTATCCAATCCAACATGAATCAATATTTCAATACCATCCTCTGATTGAATTCCAATCGCATGAAGGCTATCTTGGATCATAACAACTTGTCCGTCAATAGGTGAAATAATTTCTCCATCACTAGGGTTGATTGCGATTCCATCACCTAGTAATTTGTCTGCAAAAACTGAATCAGGAACATTTTCAATAGGCACAATGTCTCCTTGCGCGCATTTAAAGATTTCTAATTCATTAACTTTCTTTCTAAAAAACATTATTGACTCACTTTCTCTACATATTCTTCAAAATCACTTTTTATAACTGTCACTTGTGGTCCATAAATGATTTGAATTCCTTTACCCTTTTTATCTTTAACAAACAAGGATATTAGAATAGCACCAAAATTAGTGATTACTGCTTTCATTCCTTGTTTATTCACGATTTCAAACTTGTAAACTTCTTTACCCGATGGATGTATTCCAAATACTTCTTTTTTAACGCTCATGAGCAATAATCTCGTTCACTACTGAATCTTTGATTGTTACATTTTCTTTTTCTAATTTTTCAATTGTAGATTTAAATTGTGGTAAATAATTCTTATGTGCAATCAACAATTCATCTAAAACACGCTTTGCATTTTCTCCTGATGGAATCAATTCATTTAATGTAAATGCTTCAAGTGCCAATCCATAATTACCTGTAACTGCAGCTTCGATTGTACATTCTTCCATTGCTTTCATACATTGAAGCCATCCTCTTTGTGCACTTGGTAATTTTCCCCAAGCAACAGGCATTGCTCCTTTTGCCCCAATATAGCAGCTTACTTCAACAATTGAATCTTCCGGCAATTCTGGAATTGCTCCTCTATTTTTTGTGCTGACAACCATATGAGTCTGCTTATTGTTATAAATCGCATTGATACATTCACACGCTGCATCGCTGTAATAAGCTCCACCACGTTTTGATAACTCTTCTGGTTTATGATCTAAATTCGGATTTTTATATAATTCAAACAATTTATTTTCTGTTTCTTTTACTTGTTGACCACGAGTACCAATTGTTTCATATTCCATCAAACTATGCTCTAACATTTCTTGTTGACGATAATAATATCTATGGTATCCACAAGGAATCATATTCATTTCTCTGATTTGTTCTCCAAAGAAAGGAACGTTATTGATGTTTGCTGGAAGACCAACATCTTTTCCATCCAACATAGCATCAATTACTTTACTTGTTAATTCATTTCCATCTTTATCATATACTTTGTGCCAATGAAAGTGATTTAACCCTACGAATTGATAAATCAACTCATTTGGATCTACATTTAATGCAATAGGCTCTTTCATCATAGCAATCGTTGGAACATTACATAAACCAATACAACGATCCCACTTTCCGTATTTAATAACTGCTTCAGTTATCATTCCACTTGGATTTGTAAAATTAATTAACCATGCATTTGGACATAATTCTTTCATATCCTCTACAATATCAAGAATGACAGGAATTGTTCTAAATGCCTTAAAAATTCCACCAGCTCCATTTGTTTCTTGTCCTAACATTCCATAAGACAAAGGAATTCTCTCATCTTTAATTCTAGCTTCCAATAAGCCCACTCTAAATTGTGTTGTCACAAAATCCGCATCTTTTAATGCCTCTCTACGATCAAAGGTTACATGCACTTTTACATCATAACCTGCTGCATCCCACATACGTTGTGACATTTTGGCATCAATATTTACTTTTTCTTTTCCTTGTTCAATATCAACAAGCCAAATTTCCTTAATAGGAAGTTCATTATAACGTTTAATAAAGCCTTCCATCAATTCAGGTGTATAACTGCTTCCGCCACCAATCGTAACAATTTTTAATCCTTTTTCCATCATGTTTTCTCCTTTTCTATTTGATAGCTTTAATTTACTTTTTACCCAGTTATTCTTCAATATGTCCAAGAATTGAAGATAGTTTTTTCTAAGCAAAATAAAAAAGATTCAAAAAAATCTGAAACTTTTTGAATCTTTTTTAATCCTTTGGTCGATCATCCATATAATCAATCGAATCATAAATATATTTTGTATTCTTTTTTCTTCTCACATTATAAATACAACCATACAAAACATCCATAATATATTGCATAGCTATATGACTTGAAAATTGAGACATTCTATCTCGATTATTTTCAGAATCACTAATCGATAAATGATATGTCACATATTGAGAATAATAATTACTTCCTGCTTTTCCAATTTGTATAACTTTCACACCTTTTTCATATAATTTTTTTACAATTGGCAATATAAATGTAGCCTTTCCCGAATAAGATAGAATAATCGCCACGTGTTTTTGGTCCGAAGCCAATACAGTTAATCTTTGATTATAAAAGCTGCTTGGACAGTTTACACTTCTTCCAATCGTCAACATTTTATCTTGAAAATTTTCTGCTATATTTGAATTATGGGCATGAGTATAAACATCAATTACATCTGCCGAATCTATTAATTGTGAAACTGCTTTGATTTGGTCTAAATCAACATATTCAAATGTATCTTTAATAGCCTTCTCATAAAGTTCTAAAAGCTTAAAAGCTATCTGTCTTGGATTATCCTTTGCCTGAAATGGATAATTCACATTGATATAGGAATTGTTTTCTAATAAATCAGCATTTTCTTTTGCGATACTCACTTTTAAATCATTGAATCCATTAAACCCAATCTTTTTCACAAAACGATGAATCGCAGATTTTGATATAAATAGTATATCAGCCAATTCTTGAATCTTTAGTTTCGTAACCGCATCTTTATTATTTAAAATATAAGATGCAATTTCTGACTCTAGCGGTGTCATAGAATCACATAGTTCTATCCTTTTTTCCAATTTCATGTTATACACCTCCAACTATTCCAATAATATCTAAGAATTCTTAAAATATAAAGAAAAAAATTAACAAAAGCATACTATTCACTTTCAAAAATTTAAAAATTTTTATTTTTTGAAAGTGGCATATTGCATACAAAGATTATAATCGGATATAATACAAGTAAGGATGACTTTCAAAAGTTTAAAAAAATTCATTTTTTGAAAGTGAGGTAACACTATGAAAACCATTGAAAGAACTGAATACCTAAATCGAATAAAGAATCTGAAGGATACGCCTGATATAAAAGTTATTACCGGTATCAGAAGATCGGGTAAGTCAATACTGATGCAGGAGTATATCCAGTATCTGAAAGACAACTTTAATGATATCAACGTTATCTTTATTGACTTTATGGATCTTTCATTTGAACACCTGAAAGAGTATCATGCGCTTCATGCCTATGTTGAAAAACGATATGTGGAAGGAAAGTCGAATTATCTTTTCATTGATGAAGTGCAGATGTGTCCAAATTTTGAACTGGCTGTAAATAGCTTATATTCAAAAAGAAAATATGATATCTATATCACCGGTTCCAACGCTTTTTTGTTAAGTGCAGATTTAGCCACTCTATTTACCGGGCGTTATATTGAAATTCATATCTATCCATTCAGTTTCAAAGAATATTGTAATTACTACGACAACAACCACGACATAGAAAAGCTATTTGAAGATTATACCATCAAAGGTGGATTAGCTGGGTCCTATGCCTACAACACCGAAAAAGACAGGAAGGATTATATCAAGGAAGTCTATGAAACAATTGTTACAAGAGATCTTGTACAGAAGTATTCCCTGCCAGATACTCAGGTATTACAGCGCTTAAGTGAATTTCTTATGGACAATATATCAAACCTGACCTCACCAAGCAGAATCAGCAATATGCTATCCGAAAAGAACGTATCAACTAATCATGTCACCATTGGAAAATATATCAAATACCTGTGCAACGCCTTTGTTTTCTATGATATCAAGCGCTACGATATCCGTGGCAAAAAATATCTTGAAAGCACAGAAAAGTTCTATTTAAGTGATATTGGCATACGTTATGCTGTTCTTGGTACAAGAAACATGGATTATGGCAGAGTATATGAAAACATGGTCTGTCTTGAATTATTACGTAGTGGCTATGATGTCTATGTTGGAAAGCTTTATCAAAAAGAAATCGATTTTGTTGCCCAAAGAGGTAGTGAAAAAATCTATATTCAGGTAAGTGATAATATCACTGAAGAGGAAACATTCAAAAGAGAATATGCGCCTCTTTTACAAATCAAGGATGCATATCCAAAGATTATCATCGCCAAAACCGGTCATCCAAAGTATTCATATGAAGGAATTGAAATCTTTGATATCAGGGATTGGTTGCTAAATAAAAAACAAGCTATATAATCAAAAAATTAGTAAGATTAAAATATTAAACGCATCAGCATCTGCTGGTGCTTTTCTTGTAAAATTACATTTTGTGCGTGCTTTTCGATAACTGAGGAGTTAATTTTGCTACTTATAAGCGTGCTGTATGCGTGCTTAAAGAGACTTTTCAGCACTATTCACAACAATTCACAGAAATAGAAAAAGCCACCCAAATCCCATATATAAAGGGTTTGAGTGGTTTTGAATCTCTTTGCAGAGTAGTCAAAAGTATGTTCTGACTAACGTTTAGAGAATTGTGGAGCACGACGAGCTGCTTTAAGACCGTATTTTTTACGTTCTTTAGCACGAGGGTCACGAGTAACGAATCCTGCAGCTTTTAATACTGGACGGTAGTCTTCACTAGCTTCCATTAAAGCACGAGTAATTCCGTGACGCATAGCACCAGATTGACCAGTGTATCCTCCACCTTGTACGTTGATAATCACATCAAATTGATCAACTGTGTTAGTGATTTCTAATGGTGATTTAACAACCATACGTAAAGTTTCCAATGGAAGGTATTCTTCCAAAGTTTTTCCGTTGACTACGATATTACCTGTACCTGGACGTAAAAAGACACGAGCAACAGATTTTTTACGACGTCCAACGCCATGATATTGAACAGTGTTAGATTTTTTCATATTCTATTCCTCCTTATCCTCTTACCTTCAATTCAACAGGTTTTTGAGCAGCATGTGGGTGTTCGCTACCAGCGTATACGAATACGTGTCCACGTTGTACATCACCTAATTTAGTGTGAGGTAACATACCTTTGATTGCTCTTTCAACCCATTCAACAGGGTATTTCTCTTTCATTTCTTTAGCTGTACGCACACGCATACCTCCAAAGTATCCAGAGTGGTTGTAATACTTTTCAGTATTCAACTTGTTTCCAGTCATTTCGACCTTGTCGGCATTGATCACAATTACATAATCACCACAGTCAACATTTGGTGTGTATGTAGGTTTGTGTTTTCCTTTTAATACATGAGCACAAGTTGAAGCCAAACGTCCTAAAGTTTGTCCGTTTCCATCAACTACATACCATGTACGTGTTACATCGGCAGGTTTTGCCATAGTAGTTTGACGCATATCTAATTTCCTCCTTGATTTGAGCGTTTACCGGGGCTCAAAAGGCCAGAGTTTAGCCATCTAATATGATATGCAATATCCCTATAAAAGTCAATGAAAAAAGCAAAAAGTTTAGCTTTATTTTTGCTAAACTTTAATCTTGTTTTCTTTTATTTTTTTATAATTAATCGAAGGAATATCATCTATGATTTCTACATCAAATTCAGATAGTTTTTCTAAAGCAGAATCATACCATTTTTTATTTAAATCGCCTACCTCATGTGCATCCATACCAATGATAGCCTTGACATCATATTGACCGGCAATTTGCCAGAATCTAGAATGTGGATACTCTTCATAGCCCATACGTAAATTATGCTGCATACCCAACACATTAAATTCTAATGGAACATTATAATCTTGACTTGTCTTACAAATTCTGTGGAATCCCTCTTCGATTTCTGGTGTTATTACACCACCCGTACTTCTTAAAATCAATTCTGGATGTGCCAAGTATGCATACATACCCGTTTTCATACCTTCCACACAAGTATCAAAATAGCCTTTAATATATTTTCCTTTCGCTCCACCTAAATAAAAATGATCCTCATCTGTACCATAATAATGATTGCCAAAAATCAAATAATCAATTTCATTTTCAATACAGAAATCCAATAACCAATCCATATATTTAGGAAAGTATTCTGCTTCTAAACCAAAACGAATCTCAATCTGCTTCTTATATCTATCTTTCAGATATAAAACGCTATCTTTATAATCATCAAATTCATCAAGCTTCATACGCATATGCGCCACAAAATCGGAGTCATATTTCCAACACGCATGATCTGAAAAGCCCAATACTTCAAAACCGTTTTGTATGGCAGTACGAACAAATTCTTCATCATTACCAAAGGCATGATGACAACGTGAAGTATGTGTATGAAAATTAGTTTGTTTCATTGTATTTTACCTCCACTAAATATAATCCGCAACTCGGTGCATTATAACGACATGCCGACTTATCTTTCGCATCTAACATTCCTTGCACATCATCAATATCTATCTTATGTTGACCTACCGCAATTAAAGTACCCGTCATCATTCGAACTTGATACCTTAAAAAACCTGTACCCTCAAAGATAAACTGCACATCTATACCTTCTTCATTAATTTCAATATTTGAAATCGTTTTAACTCTAGGCTTTCTAGGATCGATTTTACTTGAGGCAAAACTCGTAAAATCATGAGATCCCAAGAATACTTTTGATGCATTTTTCATCGCCTCAATATCCAATTTTTTGGTTAATAAATTACGATATTTATAATTAAAAGGATTCTTTATATCGTACGAACAATAATAATCATAACGTTTGCCTACAGCACTAAAACGTGCATGAAAATCATCGGGCATTTCTTCCGTTTTTAAAATACGAATATCTTTAGGAAGCAATGCATTTAATGCTCTTTCATATTGAATAGCCGGAATATTTTTATTTGTTTCAAAATGAAAGACCTGACCAAACGCATGAACACCAGCATCCGTTCTTCCACTCGCAACAACATCCACATTCTCTTTAGTAATTTTGTACAAAGCTTCTTCAATCACTTGTTGAATACCTAACGCATTCTCTTGTTTTTGCCAGCCTGCATAATTAAAACCATCATAGCTGACAAGTGCTTTTACAATCATAATACCCAAATACCAATACAAGCACAAAGAACGACAACACTTAAAATCATTGAAGCATAATCGATAGTCTGCATCTTTAACACTTTGTAACGTGTTCTTTTTATAGAAGGATCATACCCTCTAGCTTCCATCGCATTCGCAAGTTGATCTGCACGATCAAAGGCAGAAACAAATAGCGGAACAATTAAAGACAAAATAGCCATGATTTTTTCTTTAATACTCCCATTTTCTAAATCCACACCACGACTTGCCTGCGCATTCATAATACGCTGTGTTTCTTCAATCAATGTTGGAATAAAACGCAACGCAATACTGATCATCATCGCAATAATATGAGCTGGTACACCAACCTTTTCAAAAGGCTTCAACAATTTTTCAATTCCCAAAGTCAAATCCAAAGGCTTTGTTGTTGCTGTTAATACAGTTGTGATAATGACCATCAACATTAAACGAACCACAATATACAACGTTTGATTTACGGCATCACTATAGATTGTAAACCCTTTGATTGAAAACAAAGGTGTTCCTGTTTTAATAACCAATAGGTTAATAACCAACAAGAAAGCCATCATCCATAACATTGGTTTCATTGTTCTTAAGGCATATTGAATATTTAGTTTTGATAAATATAAACTAAATAAAATAAATGCACCAATGATCGCATATCCAAGGACTCCTGCAGGAATAAATATCGCAACCATTAAAAACAACATGATCATGATCTTAGATCGAGGATCCATCTTATGAACCACAGAATCTAATGGCATATATTGTCCTAACGCAACATTATTCATGTTTCTTCACCTGCTTTTCTATTGAATCCACAAGTGAATTCATATCCATAATATCTGGATCCAACTCAAATCCATTTTCTTCTAATTGCATCTTTAAACGCACAATACTGGGCGGATTAATACCAATCTCTTGTAGATATTCAGGATGCTTAAAAAATTCCTTCACATCCGCTTCCTGCGTTACTTCACCATGACTTAACACAATTACATGATCACAATAATTCATGACATGCTCCATATCGTGAGTTACTAAAAGAACGGTTTTGCCTTCCTTTTTATTTAAGTTCATAAACAAAGTCATCATTTCTTGAGCACCTTGAGGATCAAGACCAGCAGTTGGCTCATCTAAAACTAAAACTTTTGGATTCAATACTAAAATACCGGCAATCGCAACACGACGTTTTTGTCCTCCACTCAAATCAAAAGGAGAACGATCCAAATAACTTTCATCCAAACCTACAACAGGCAAGACTTTCTTTACTAGTTGGGAAGCATCTTCTTCACTTGTTCCAAAGTTTTTTGGCCCAAACGCAATATCCTTAGCAATCGTTTCTTCAAACAATTGATATTCAGGAAACTGGAATACAAGTCCAACTTCTTTTCTCAATTGCTTCACATCTTTGATTTTCAACAAAGGCTGAATATGGAAACCACAAATATCCAAAGTACCCGCTGTTGGAATCAACAAACCATTTAAATGTTGAACCAAAGTTGATTTACCAGAACCCGTCTGCCCAATAATAGCTGTAACTTTCCCTTCTGGAATTGAAAGATCAATACCTTTTAATGCAGCACGCGAAAAAGGGGTGTTTTCATTATATGTGTGCTCTAACTTCTTTATTTCAATCGACATAATTTTTCTACCACCTCATCTAAACGACATACATTTTCCTTAAAAATCCCACGCTTCTTTAATTCTTTAGAAATCTTTAACGCAAAAGGAATATCCAACTGCATTTTAGCTAGCTTATCTTCCTGTTTAAAAATATCCATTGGTGTTCCCTGCATCGCAATCTCACCATTTTCTAATACAATGACATTTTCAGATTGAGCAACCTCTTCCATATCATGTGTAATTGATAAAATAGTGATATTTTTTTCCTCATGTAACTTGCGAATCTGTGCATTAATACTTGCCTTACCTTGAGGATCTAACATGCTTGTCGATTCATCAAAAATTATAATATCAGGTTCAATTGCTAAGATGCCCGCAATCGCTACACGCTGTTTTTGTCCACCAGATAATTTAGTCGGCTCTGCACTTAAAAAATCCGTCATTCCAACACGACTTGCGACATCTTCAATAATCCCCTGCATCTTTTCTTGTTCTACACAATGATTTTCTAAACCAAAGGCAATATCATCTGCCACTGTAGAACCAATAAATTGATTATCTGGATTTTGGAATACTATTCCAACATGACTTCTCAATTCATATACACTTTCTTCATTTAGTTCTTGACCTAAAATTTGAATTTTTCCCTTTTTCGCTTCCAATAAACCAATGATTAGTTTTGCCATTGTACTCTTACCAGAACCATTATGTCCAATAATCGTTGTATAGCTTCCTTTTGGGATTGAAAAAGAAACATCTTTTAATATATCATTTTCCCCATCATAGGAAAAAGTTAAATGTGAAACTTCAATTGCTTCCATCACATATCCTCCACCATAAACGGAACTATTATACCATATTAAAATGGCTTGAGCACCCTCAAGCCACTATTTGTTAAAATGAAATCCTTTATATTCAGCACTCGTGTTTGTACATGCATTTACAAGTGTGTCTGACAAAATTTTTAAATCACTTTCATTTACACCCTCATGATAAACTACATCCACAAGTTTGTCTTCATCATCATACGAAGAAGTTAATCCATTTTCAGCAATTTCTGTTTGAAATTGTTTAGCCGCCTCCTTAGAATCAAAACTATATGTAAGTGTGACCGGAAGAATTTCTTCTACAGCATCTTTAAATCCCATAATATCCGATTCCATATTTTTTAATGGACTTACACTTGGTTGAATCTCTTTTTCAATAGGTTCATCAATATCTGGACATAAGAATTCATCTAGCTCTTCCAGTCTTTGTTTATCACGACGTACTTTACCAGCAACTGCACATGCACCAACTGTAATGGTTGCAGCACCTACTAAAAATTTAAAAAGATTCATAATTATTTCCTCCTTGTAATGGCAACTCCGTCTCCATAATCATAAAATGCTGTTTCATAATTGGAAAGTTCTGCCAAATACGTATGATAATCATGGATCTTACGAACCAATTGGCGGGTATTGCGATTGCGCGACAATTCAGGATGTTCTACAAGTCCATGAAAATTCATGTTATCTGATACAATTATACCATTCTCATTCAAATGGATACAGTATTTATCAAAAAAACGTCGATATTGTGCTTTAGCTGCATCAATAAAAATACAGTCAAACATACCATCTACATCTACTTCAAGAGCATCCCCTTCAATCAATGTGATTTGGTCAGATAATCCACTTTCCTCAATATTCTTTTTTGCCTGAACGATCATGTCAGGATTTCTTTCAATTGTGACAACTTTCATTCTAGAATCTAACTTAGCTACTTCAATAGATGTACGCGCAATTGCAGTTCCTAACTCCAAAAATGACAGGCATTGATTTTCTTTAAGTTTTTCTAACAAGAACTTTAACCCACCATCCATCATAATAGGCACTTGATGTTCTTTTGCGTATTGTTCTAAATCACTCATTTTAATTCTCCTTAAAAGAAAAGTGAAGTAGTAACTACTACTTCACGAATTGTACAATTGCCATTGGAGCTGCATCTCCACGACGGATACGTGTTTTTACAACACGAGTGTATCCACCATTACGATCTGCATATGCTGGTCCAATTTCATTGAATAATTTTTGAAGAGCTGTTGTTCCCTCTTCATCAACTTCTACATTACGAACGTAAGCTGCTGCTTGTCTACGTGCATGTAAATCTCCACGTTTTGCTAATGTTACTAATGAGTCCATTACAGCGCTTAATTCTTTTGCTTTCATTTCTGTTGTTTCAATTTGTCCGTTTTCAATCAAAGATGTTGCCATGTTACGCAACAATGCTTTACGATGATCGGCTTTACGTCCCAATTTACGATTCCACATGATTCTTACTCCTCTTATTCATACGATTTGAAGAACAATCCCAATTGGTACATTTTGTCCTTCACTTCTTTGAGTGATTTCTTACCCAAATTCTTAACATGCATCATTTCATCTTCTGTTTTTTGTGTAAGTTCATCAACAGTTTGAATTCCTGCACGTTTTAAACAATTGTAAGAACGAACAGATAAATCCAAATCTTCAATCATCATTGTATTTACTTTCTTAACATCCTCAACTTGAGTTTTTTGAACCATGAAACTTTCTTCTAATTCTAAATCTGAAACAGTTAAAACTTCATCTAAGTTTTCCATACAAATCTTTGCAGCCATCGTGATAGCTTGTAAAGGTGTAATTGTACCATCTGTTTCTACATTGATATGTACTTTATCATATTTTTTATCCAACCCAACACGAGCAGGTTCTGCTAAATAATCTGCTTTACGGATTGGAGTGAAAGTTGCATCTAATACTACGACATCTTCACCAAAGTCGTATGACACTTTGTTTTCAATTGAACTCTTATATCCAGTTCCAGTTACAGCATAAATCTCCATTTCCAAGCTTGCACCTTTTTCTAAAGTACAAATCACTTGTTCAGGATCTACAACTTCAACAGCTTCTGGACAAATAATGTCAGCCGCCTGAATTGTTGCAGGACCCTTCTTTGAAATATGCAATATTTGGAATCCTTCTCCATCATTGTATAATTGTACAGCTTTTAAATTTAATGAAATACGATAAATATCTTCTAAAATACCTTCGATCATTGTTGCTTTTCCATCAAATCCAGATACTTTAAATCCAACAATGCGTGTGCCAGGTACACTTGTTAATAATGTACGGCAAATGGTATTTCCAATCGTAATTCCAAAGCCTCTTTCAAGAGGTTCAAAGATATAAGATCCAGTATTGTTTTCTTCATTCACAAAATCTTTATGAAGTGAAGCTCTTTCAAATTCCTGCATCGTTATCCTCCTTTAACTATCCACGAGGTCGTTTTGGTGGACGACATCCGTTGTGTGGAATTGGTGTTACATCATTGATCATTGTAATTTCTAAACCAGCTACCTGTAATGCTCTGACAGCTGCTTCACGTCCAGGTCCAGG
>NZ_VUMR01000100.1 GCF_009696075.1 Holdemanella porci
CCTGGACCTGGACGTGAAGCAGCTGTCAGAGCATTACAGGTAGCTGGTTTAGAAATTACAATGATCAATGATGTAACACCAATTCCACACAACGGATGTCGTCCACCAAAACGACCTCGTGGATAGTCACCATACTAAGGAGGTGTCCAAATGAGCACAAAGTATAAAATTTCGACTATCGAAGAAACAACAAATGTAGGTAAATTCTTATTAGAACCATTAGAATATCGTTATGGTACACCATTAGGTAATGCACTTCGCCGTGTATTGTTATCTTCAATTCCTGGAGGTGCGATCTTTAGTATTCGTATTGACGGCGTATACCACGAATTTACAGGTATTAAAGGTGTAAAAGAAGACGTTGCTTCAATTATTTTAAATTTGAAACAATTGATTTTAGATATTGATATTCATGACAATGAAGTTTATACGCTTCGTATCGACCAGGAAGGACCAAAAACAGTCTTAGCAGGTGATATCGCATGTCCAACAGGAGTTACTGTATTAAACAAAGATTTACCAATTTGTACTTTGTCTGAAGGAGGTTCTATGCACATGGAACTTCAGGCTCGTTTAGGCCGTGGATTCGTGCGTTCTGATGTAAATAAGAGAATGTACCAAAATGAAGGACAACCTCTTGGTATTATTTATACAGACTCTCTATACTCACCAGTTAAAAATGTTAGCTATGTTGCTACACCCATTAAAGGTGAAGATGGAAGTATGTACGATTCATTAGAGTTAGAAATTACTACGGATGAAACAATTAAACCGAGTGAAGCATTAGCTGTAGCAGGTAAAATCTTGCGTGATCACTTATCAATTTTGGCATCAGTTGATGAAGCTAGTCTTGAAGTGAAAGAAAAAGAAGTTGAAGTTTCAGAAGAACCTGTAGCATACACTACTCACAAAATGATTGAAGACTTAGAACTATCAGTTCGTTCTTATAACTGTTTAAAACGTGCTGGTATTGCGACTGTTGATGAATTAACTCAAAAAACAGAAGAGGAAATGATTCACGTTCGTAATTTAGGGAAGAAATCATTACAAGAAGTTAAAGACAAAATTAAAGAATTAGGATTGTCTTTTAAGCAAAATAACGGATAGGAGGAAATACCATGTGGAATCGTAAATTGGGACGTAAAGCCGATCATCGTAAAGCATTGTTGCGTAACATGGCAACATCTTTGATTGAAAACGGACAAATTGAAACAACAGAAATGAAAGCAAAAGAATTAAGCGCTGTAATGGACTCATTAGTAACATTAGCAAAACGTGGAGATTTACATGCACGTAGACAAGCAGCAGCTTACGTTCGTAATGTAGAAGTTGATGAAGAGGGAACAACAGCTCTTCAAAAATTATTCAATGAAATTGGACCAGCATATGCAGATCGTAATGGTGGATACACTCGTGTTGTAAAAACACGTATCCGTCGTGGAGATGCAGCTCCAATGGCAATTGTACAATTCGTTAAGTAATTTAATGAATAATAAAGGCACTGAGTGAATCAGTGCCTATTTTTTTGTGATTACTTTTTGAATTTGATCTTCCTTCCAAATGACAAGATCACAATCAAATCCTTCTTTAACTTGTCCTATGTGTTCAAAACCTAATACATTCGCAACATTTTTCGTAAAGAATGGCAAAGCATTTTCATACCCAAGTACATTTTTCAGATAAATGAATTCCTTCTTTAAGTTTGAAATTGGTGTAATACCAATTTCTTTAACGGATCCATCTTCATTGTATGTAGACCATGAACCTTGAGCATCACTAGAAATGGTTACTTTCTCTGTATTTTTTATTTGTTGAATGTAACTCAAAGTCTTACCATTACCATCACATGTTATGTCAATTGTACCACCCATATCAGTAAATCTTTTTGCTTCTTCAAATAAATGAGGATTTCTTGTGCAGTGTGTTGGCTGGAATAAAGAAACGGGAATATCCGCTTTTTCTAAGATGTTAAAAACTAAGTCTAAGGCTTGTTTTTCGTCTCCCATATGAATTGTTAAGTTTGCTTGTTTTCCTGCAATTAAGCTTGCGGTACGGATTTTAGAAGCCAATCGAGTTAATTCTTCCTCTGTTACATGACTAGACCTATGATCACTTAAAGCTAGTTTTACACCAAGAATACTATCAATAAACACAATATCATCTTCCATAGAACGAGTTAGTGTATTACTTGGATATGCATAGCTACCTGTTAAGATATAGGTATGTACACCTTTTTGTGTTAATTCTTTAGCTTTCGCAAATAATTCTTTTGTACTTCTTGTATAACCATCTGTTCCCAATAATCCAATGACAGTTGTGATACCTGCATCTAATATTTCCTGTACATCTATAGGCCTAGCTCTAGAAATAAAACCAGCTTCTCCACCACCACCAGTAATATGAACATGGCGATCAATTAGACCTGGCGTTAAAATGCATCCTGTGCCATCAATTGTTTCAATTGGATAAGAAAGTTCGATATGATCATCTATTTTTTCGATTTTAGAATCTGAAATCAATACATCTTTTATTCCTAAATTGTCAGGCGCATAAATTTGAATGTTTTTGGCTTAACTAGCAATTTGGTGACTTTGCTATAATTCTTCTTTTTATCACTTACACGAATAACCACTCGTTTTTCAAATCCTTTAAGCGAGTGATTTTATAGATGTTTTTCAATCTAAGTAGT
>NZ_VUMR01000101.1 GCF_009696075.1 Holdemanella porci
CTACTTAGATTGAAAAATATCTATAAGATCACTCGTTTAAAGGATTTGAAGAACGAATGGTTATTCGCATAAGTGATAAAACGCAAAATTATAGCAAAGTCACCAAATTGCTAGTTAAGCCAAAATCTTATCAAATTGAAATTCTTTTATATTTTTTAAGTCAATATTCATTGTATGTGGAATAGTTTCATATGCGCTAAAAAAATTTTTTTCTTTTTCCTCAATATTTTTTGAATTGATTAAAAAGCTTTTCCAAAAAGATTTTTTCCAAATTGGAAAACTACGATAATATGCGGCTATATCATAGTAAAAATTAAAATGATGTTTATCTAAATGTGCGATTTGTCTAACATCTTTATTTTCGTTTATTTCTTGTAAAACTTTTTGTAAAGCATAAGCCTGTGCAAATGTTCCATAATTTGGAACATTCCAAAATGTTTGAATTCCTATATCATACTTCATTATTTTCACATCCTAACTTCTTTTTCAATTTAACTAAGTACTTATAAGCAGAATAATCAGTACCTGTACATTTCATTTCATGTTCATAAAAATATTCTTCATCATGAGGATTGATTTTAAAATATACATCACCTTTAGCACGTTTCATTGCATATTCTTTATACGATTTTGTAAAATAATGATTAATTTGAATTGGAAAATCATTACTATCCACAACATTACGATTTCCTACACACACATGTCCAAAGACATTTAAAGGTGGAATATCTATTCCTTTATAATTTGCCCAAAATTTATGATGTAATTGCTTTGAATGTTTTGAATTTCTATCAAATCCAAATGAAGTATTATAAAAGCATTTACCTAAATCCATATATTTTGGCCAACAAACAAAAAAGTCTTCAGAAACCAATCCAGATAAATCTCTGTCTAAGCGTCCTGATGTACCAAATATTTTCCAATAAATATTAACAGAACCTGCTTTTTTCTCAAATTGTTTCAAAAATTCATAAATTGAATCTGTTGATTTTGGAACTATGAATTCATCAATATCTATAAATCCAAGCCATTTAGTTTCTTTGGAATAATCCTCTATACATGACATATAACACTCCATTTGTTTTTGGTTATAAGGCCATTGTATTAAAGTTACCAAGCCGTTATCGATATATGGTTGTAATACAGTCTGATAATTATCTTTCGAATTATTATTATATAAATAAAAGTGCTCAACCCCAATAATATGATTGAACTCAAGCCATTCTTTTAAATACGGTCCTTCATTTTTAAATATCGCACAAATTGCAACATTGTATTTTTTTGAAATGATATTTGGTCTAGATATAGTCAATTTTGCTTTATAAAAAACTGATTTTACAAAAGAAACTATTCCATATAATCCTTGTTTTAAACCAGAATATTGCCCATTATCAAAAATAAAATATTCATTCGATTTAATCATTCTCAATTATTTACTTTCCTTTTAGTTTTTTTTCTATTTTACTTAAAAGTAAAGATTTTACTCCTTTCCTTAGTTGTGATTTTGTATAAAAAATACCATACATATTATTCAAACCATTCAAATCATAAGAACAATACTCTTTTTTTATAAAATATGAATAATACAATTCCGAAATAAATAATAAGTTATCCTTTAAAACACTTTTAAAAGTATTTGTAGTAATAGAATTATTTCTATACAAATCCAAGATAATTGAAGGGTATTCTACTCCAAAAGCATAAAACAAATCATAATTTCCTTTAGGCTTTTTTCCTTGTGGAATTTCATTAAATATAATTGTATTATCAATAAGGTATTGATCTCTATCTGTTTCAGCAAATAGAACATTTGTATGAGGAAATAATTCATTAAAAGTACTTACATCTTTTGGAAGTTTATCAAAATCTTCTTTCCAAATAGTCATGCCTGTAGACCATGAAGACCAATATGAAAGATTCTTCACAAACTCATCAAATGAATTGTATTCAAAAATTTTATTTTCCTTTTCTAAAACACCATTTGTAAAATACATAACAGGTTTTGTTTCAAAGTTGTCTTTAACAAGATGTATTAACTGATTTAAAGCACCATTTACTAAAAGTGTACGATGATTAACAAATTTTATTAAATGTCCTTTTGCTTGCTTATAAGATTCAATCTCATTTATAAATGGCAATGCATCAGTTTGATAATAGCGCAAATTAGGATGACTTTGCTTGTATAACAAAATTTGTTTCTCAAATTCTTTATTATTGCCGTTATCGGTAATAACTACTTCAAATAATTCATCAAAACATTCCTGTTTATATATACTATCTAATACTGGAAAAACCCATTCAATTACTCCATTAGTTGGTATACAAAGAGAAACTAAAGGCTTATTCATTATTACTCCTCATTATTTCTAAATATTCTGTATAATCTCTAATATATTCCTTACCATCATAATGTGTGCTTGCTAAAACCAATAATACTGAATCTTCAGAAAAATCATACATGTCTTTCCAAATCATTGGTACTATGTCAAGATTTAAGACAACTTAAATATCTGTTTTTTTAATGTTTATGTTTCAAATATTGTTTTTCAAAATTTTGTGGAGATTCATATTCACAATGTGAGTGAATTCGTGTTGTATT
>NZ_VUMR01000102.1 GCF_009696075.1 Holdemanella porci
GATAATGATATGCTGACCTATCGAAGCACGCAGAAAGACATTGTATTCAAGGTACAGTTTCATAAGTACAAGGATGAATTGTATGCAAGAGTCAATGAAAAACACAACTCACCAAATAAGGCAGTAGTCTATGAGTTGATGGATTATGGTGAATACTTTATAGTGAAAGCTATATTTGAAAAACATATGAATCTTCCAAAGACAGATACATTGTATGGAGCCATAGGAATCGATATCAATGTGGACCATATAGCACTATGTGAAACCAATATGGATGGAAATATCGTACTAATTAAGAAATATCCAATCCATAAAGAGAATACTAAAAATAAACGAAATGAAGAACTGTATCAGTTGGCCATTGAAATCATGGAACAATGTAAATCCAAGAAGAAGAGTCTGGTAGTTGAAGACTTGAATTTCAAGCAGTTGAAAACAAGGATGCTCTATCAACCTAAAAAACAAAATAAAACATTATCGAGTTTTGCGTATAAAAAGATACTAGAAAAAGTGGAAAGAAAATGTTTGATGAATGAAGTGGATGTAATCAAAGTAGATCCAAGAAATACGAGTAAGATTGGAAAAGAAAAGTATACAAAGATCAAAGGATTGAGTGTACATTATTGTGCAGCCTATGTGATCAATCGAAGAGGCATGGGATTTGTGGATTAAATAAGATAAATAATCAGAACCAGAAGTTTATGATATCTTACTGGATGATAAGTACATAGATCATGGATGAAATTCTGAAGTATTTATAAATAAAGCATACAATAAAAACTCCATCGCAAAAGACTGAATGGATCGGGATACCGAATGATTCAGAAAGATGGAGTAGATATTGAAATGTTACCGGACGACTGGAAACGAACCGGGCACGCCATTTAGACGTGTGACTTTTTCGCAGAAAAAGTTTTTTCTCGTACTTTTTTTATTCTATGTTATAATCATAAGTAATAGGATGATTAGAAAGCTGAGTAGATGTATGGAAAAAGAATTTTACGAAGAATTTGAAGATATGGAAGCCGGTATTGACCAAAAACAGGCTCTTGTCGAAGAATCAAGAAAAGTTGACGAAATTGAAGATCTAAACGAAGCTGTTCGCTTTGTGAATGATTTAAAGAAAAAATGGAGAAAGACTGGATTTGGGGAGTCTTTGGCAGAAGAAAAGTTAAGAGAAGAATTTGAGGCAAATGTTGAAAAGGTTTATGAGAAACAAAAGGCACTGGCTCAAAAGGTTGTAGAGGCTAAGGAAGCTTTGATTAAGGAAGCTGAAAAAATTTCTTTATCAGATGATTTTAAGAAGGCTACTGAAAAAATGACTTCTTTAATGGATGAATGGAAAGCTTCTGGAAATGCCGGAAAGAAAACGGATGATGAATTGTGGGAACGTTTCAATGCAGCTCGTCAGAAGTTCTATGATCGTAAACGTGCAAACTGGGAAAAAAGAGCGGTTCAGTTTGAAAATGCCAAAAAGATAAAAGAAGATTTAATTGAAAAAGCTAAGTCTTTACAGGATTCTGAAGAATGGCAAAAAACAAGTGCTAAATATAAAGAATTGATGGATGCATGGAAAGCAGCTGGAAATGCAGGTCGTGAATTTGATGATGATTTATGGAATGCGTTTAATGAGGCTCGCCAAAAATTCTATGCGAAACGTAATGAATTCTATGAAAAATTGCATGTTGAACATGATGAAAAATATGCAGAAAAACAAGCTTTAGTAAAGCAAGCTAAATCAATTGCTGGTTTACAGGAATATACTCGTGAACAAACGGCAATGATGAAGGAATTGTCTAACGAATGGAAATCAATTGGTTTCTGTGGAAAAGATAAAGAAGACAAAATCTGGAATGAGTTCAGAGGAGTTATGGACGAATACTTTGCGGGTTTAAAATCGGCTAGTGAAAAGCGTCGTGCTAACTGGCGTGAACACATGTCAGAAATTATTTCTCGTAAAGAAGAACAAATCGCAAACCAAAAACGTCAAATCAAACGTCTTCAGGATGATATGACTGGTTTGGTAAGTGAAGCTACTGTAGCTGACTTACAGGATCAAGTAGAAGATAAAGAAGATTTTATCAAACAACTTGAACAAGAAATTGAAGACATTGAAAAGAAATTAGCAGAGTAGTTGATCTACTCTCTTTTTCTTGGGGTTTATTATATGGTGCGCCAGTTCGGTGCAGTTGATTTAGTTAGGTGAAACTCCTGACCTGGTAACTCTTTGAGCAAAGAGGCCAGTATCTAGTCCTTGGGCATTGTATCGTGAGGTACAGTGTTAAGCGTAGGAAGGAAAGACTTAGAGCCCTAAAGCGAAAGCCTGAAGCAATCTAGCGTCGTTAGTACCGATAAAGTGGTGGGTGATGCTCTCATATTGGCCGCAACCAACATAGGTTGAATCGTTATGCCAGATTCAATCGGACACCACCGGCGTTTTAAAGCAGGGCGAGAAGTCAAGGTATCAGCTGCATACCTGGGAGGTCTTGCAGTTTCCGATAAACACGGTACTGTTGTTACAAGTGCCAATACCACAAGAACAACGGGAAGAACTGCAAGAAGTCCG
>NZ_VUMR01000103.1 GCF_009696075.1 Holdemanella porci
CTGCACTTCCATCCCTGGCCTATCTACCTTATCGTCTTTAAGGGGTCTTACTTCTTGCGAATGGGAGATCTCATCTTGGAGTAGGCTTCGTGCTTAGATGCTTTCAGCGCTTATCCTTTCCCTACTTAGCTACCCGGCTATGCCCCTGGCGGAACAACCGGTGCACCAGCGGTAGGTCCATCCCGGTCCTCTCGTACTGAGGACAGCTCTCCGCAGATCTCCTTCGCCCACAACAGATAGGGACCGAACTGTCTCACGACGTTCTGAACCCAGCTCGCGTACCGCTTTAATGGGCGGACAGCCCAACCCTTGGAACCGAATCCAGCTCCAGGATGCGATGAGCCGACATCGAGGTGCCAAACCTCGCCGTCGATGTGAACTCTTGGGCGAGATCAGCCTGTTATCCCCAGGGTAGCTTTTATCCGTTGAGCGACGGCCCTTCCATTCGGCACCGCCGGATCACTATTCCCGACTTTCGTCCCTGTTCGACTTGTCTGTCTCACAGTCAAGCACGCTTCTGCAATTGCACTCGACGATTGGTTTCCATCCAATCTGAGCGTACCTTTGGGCGCCTCCGTTACTCTTTGGGAGGCGACCGCCCCAGTCAAACTGCCCACCTGACACTCTCCCCGTACCTGTTCTCGATACCAGGTTAGAACCCCGGTCACACAAGAGTGGTATCCCAACGCCGACTCCTCGTACACTGGCGTGCACGTCTCTTTGTCTCCCACCTATCCTGTACATGTATGACCAGAATTCAATATCAGGCTGCAGTAAAGCTCCATGGGGTCTTTCCGTCTAGTTGCGGGTAACCTGCATTTTCACAGGTACTAAGATTTCACCGAGTCTGCTGCCGAGACAGCGCCCAAATCGTTACACCTTTCGTGCGGGTCAGAACTTACCTGACAAGGAATTTCGCTACCTTAGGACCGTTATAGTTACGGCCGCCGTTCACTGGGGCTTCGGATCACTGCTTCAGATCGCTCTTAACAGATCCTCTTAACCTTCCAGCACCGGGCAGGTGTCACCCCCTATACTTCGTCTTGCGACTTCGCAGAGAGCTGTGTTTTAGTTAAACAGTCGCTTGGGCCTCTTCACTGCGGCTTAATTGCTTAAGCACTCCTTCTCGCTAACTTACGGAGTCATTTTGCCGAGTTCCTTGGCAACAGTTCTCTCGCTCACCTCGGGATTCTCTCCCTGCCCACCTGTGTCGGTTTTGGTACGGGCCGCATATGCATTGCCAGAAGCTTTTCCTGGAAGCCGTCATCATGTGCTTCGCTACTTTCCTTGGATTTCGCTTGCCTGTCACGCCCTAGCCTTGAGGTTACCGGATTTGCCTGGTAACCAGCCGCTTCGCTTCGCCCTCAATCCATTAAGAGGGTCACACTATCCGTCTCCGTCACTCCTTCGCTCCATATACGGGTGCAGGAATCTTTCGCCTGCTTTCCATCCACTACGCCTTTCGGCCTCGCGTTAGGTCCCGACTTACCCAGGGCGGACGAACCTTCCCCTGGAATCCTTGGGCTTTCGGTGTGTAGGATTCTCACCTACATCTCGCTACTCACACCGGCATTCTCACTTCTATACAATCCACCGCTCCTCACGGTACGGCTTCTGCTCGTATACAACGCTCCCCTACCACTATAGTTTCCTACAATCCGCAGTTTCGGTATCAGGCTTAGCCCCGGTACATTTTCGGCGCAGGGTCACTCGACTAGTGAGCTGTTACGCACTCTTTAAAGGATGGCTGCTTCTGAGCCAACCTCCTAGTTGTCTGGGCATCCCCACATCCTTTTCCACTTAGCCTGTATTTTGGGACCTTAACTGGCGGTCTGGGCTGTTTCCCTCTTGACCATGGACCTTATCACTCACAGTCTGACTGCCGGACATCCTTAATGACATTCGCAGTTTGATTGTATTCAGTACCCCGGGATGGGGCCATCACACATTCAGTGCTCTACCTTCACTAAGGTTCTTTCCAACGCTAGCCCTAAAGCTATTTCGGGGAGAACCAGCTATCTCCGGGTTCGATTGGAATTTCTCCCCTAGCCACAAGTCATCCGCTAACTTTTCAACGGTAGTCGGTTCGGTCCTCCATTGAGTTTCACCTCAACTTCAACCTGCTCATGGCTAGATCACCCGGTTTCGGGTCTGCAACATCCTACTTTCGCCCTCTTAAGACTCGCTTTCGCTTCGGCTCCGGTCTTTCCTCCTTAACCTCGCAGTCTGTCGCAACTCGCCGGTTCATTCTACAAAAGGCACGCCATCACCCCTTAACGGGCTCTGACTTCTTGTAGGCATACGGTTTCAGGTTCTCTTTCACTCCGCTCCCGCGGTTCTTTTCACCTTTCCCTCACGGTACTGGTTCACTATCGCTCACTCGTTTATATTTAGCCTTGGCGGATGGTCCCGCCTGCTTCCGACAAGATTCCTCGTGTCTCGCCGTACTCAGGATCCCATTAGGCTTT
>NZ_VUMR01000104.1 GCF_009696075.1 Holdemanella porci
AATACAACACGAATTCACTCACATTGTGAATATGAATCTCCACAAAATTTTGAAAAACAATATTTGAAACATAAACATTAAAAAAACAGATATTTAAGTTGTCTTAAATCTTGACATAGTACCAATACATTAAAAAGACAATAATCTGTACTTCAAACCCTAATTCTTTCAAAGCTTCTGCAAATGCTATACTAGAAATAGAATTAATAAAATCTTCTAAACTAGATGAATCATTTAATGAAAACACTTCAGACTGCTGTGCTTTCGAAATTATTTTTTCACTATCAAAATCTATTTTCTCTTCATATCTTCGATTTGAATTAAATTGCTTCCGATCAAAGTCTCTCATTATTTTGACTTTTTCCTTCGGCATGCCATTCATGATCATAAACTTTTCATCTTTTTGCTTCCATTTTACATATTCATTCTCAGCTCGTCGATGGTTATATGGTTTAGCCATTTTCGTCTCTCCTTAACATATTTCTACGTTTAAAAAGGGATTCCCCTTCATAAAAGAGCCGACGAAAATAGCTAAAAATTGCATTAAAATAATTTTTTTACAATTTCCCTTTCTTCTAATTGAATAGAAAAAAACAAATATTTTATCTAAATTAAAAAATCTGTTTTAGTCTTTAATTATTAATATTTAGAAGAGGAACGGCGAA
Source organism: Holdemanella porci (assembly GCF_009696075.1). Taxonomy (GTDB): domain Bacteria; phylum Bacillota_I; class Bacilli_A; order Erysipelotrichales; family Erysipelotrichaceae; genus Holdemanella; species Holdemanella porci. Next base: position 666 of record NZ_VUMR01000104.1, read on the forward strand.
TCATGAATTTTAACCATAATAGTTATTAAAACACATCACACTTAATTTAAATTTAAAAAATTTTAATGCTTTTATTTCTTTAATTTACTTAGTTTTACACAAAATCAAAAAGTTGCTTTTTATATAAATTGCAACTTTTTTTTGATTATTTATTACGACGTTTTGTTTCAGTAAGAACAATACCAGCTAATGCTAATCCAGCAGTTGCGATAGAAGCTTCTACATTTGTAGATACCCCTGTATTCACAGAGTTTGTCTTTTCTGTTGTTTGTACAGGATTTGTTTTAGCTTCATCTTTTTTTACAGGAGAAGTCTGCTTGCTTTGTTCGGCTAAGAATGCATTCAATTGACGAACAACTTCGTTGTAATCAGATTCGGCCTTCAACAATTCTTCTTTTGCATCTAAATACAAGTTGTATTTTTCAACATAGTTGTTTTTAGCTTCTTCTAAGGATTTTTGAGCTACATTTCGTTCATCAACTGCAGCTCCAAGTTGAGATAAGAATGCACGAAGTTTTTCATTTTCAACAGAAGTCAAGTCAGCTTTAGAGCCTTGAGTCATTACATCATTCAATACAGTTCGAGCTTGTTCAAATGGTAATGCATCAGATTTCTTTTCTGTTAAAGTTTCGTTCAACACTTTGATTTGTTCTTTCAAAGAGTCGATTTTTTCATTTGTCGATTCTTTTACAGCTTTCAAAGTATCGATTTGAGCACCGATAATTTTAACATCAGCTTGAGCTTTTTTTACAGCTTCTGCATTTGTGTTGTAGTTATCTACAGCCTTTTGTGCTTTATCTGTTGCTTCCGATTTAGCTTCGAAATCAGCGGTAGCTTTTTCGAGTTCTTCATGAGCTTTATCTGCTTTGATTTGAGCTTCATCACGAGCAGCTTCAGCTTTTGCAGCATCTTCATTTGCTTTTTCGAAAGCCTTTTTAGCTTCGGTTTCTACATTATTAGCTGTTTTCAGGTTTTCTTTAGCAGCCTGTAATTCTTTGCGAGCCTTTGCTTTATTTGTATCCCAGTTTGCAATATCGTCACTTAATGTGTCGATTCGAACTTGAATACTATTCACATTGGCTTTTGCATCTGCAAGATTCTTTTCAACTTCAGCTTTTGTATTTTCTTTAGCTTCTACACCCGATTCAGCCTCAGACAACGCCTGTTCAGCATTTGTTACATTCGCCTTTTTCTGGTCGACTGCGTTTTCCGCATTTTGAACAGCATTCTTAGCTTCTGTAACAGTATTATTCATCACTGTTGCATTTGCTTCTAAGGTTGCTTTTGCATTGTTTACCTGAGTAAGTTTGTTTTGTAATCCGGTTAAAGCGTCCTTTTTAGATTTTAACAATGCTTCTGCATTTTTTAATGCAGTGTCGTCTTTTGTAGTAGTTCCATTTGCATTGTTTACAGCATCTTTCAACGCTTTATGCTGAGCATCTACAGATTTTAAATTGTTGTAATAGTTATCGAAAGATGTTTCAAATTCATCGACAGACATCACAACATCGTTCTCCTCGAAATATCCGAATTCCTGAGCGTAGACGCCGTTTACTTTTTGTAATGCAAAGCCAGTTGTTTCATCATCTGGATTCACGATATTCAAATAGTGCCCTACTTCAGAGAATTTGTGATTTCCAGCTTCGTACTGTTTCTTTTCGTAGTTGGTACTATGTCAAGATTTAAGACAACTTAAATATCTGTTTTTTTAATGTTTATGTTTCAAATATTGTTTTTCAAAATTTTGTGGAGATTCATATTCACAATGTGAGTGAATTCGTGTTGTAT
>NZ_VUMR01000105.1 GCF_009696075.1 Holdemanella porci
TAAAAATACTGTAACAAAAAGATAGGGAAAGTAAACCCTAAAAGTGTTTAAAGGTCATCTCTATCTCAGAGTCAAAATCCCTATGACTTTTAAAGGTTGATTTATCCCTATCTATTTTTATATATTCAAAATATCTTATGTGATAAAACAACAAAATATCACAATCTTACAGTGATAAGGTTTTAACTGGAATGTTTGAATGATAAGTGGTGTCCATATATTAATTATTTGTGAATTGAATATGTGAGAATATTATTAAATATCACATATTCACATTAGCGATATAATGATACAAATAAAATAAATTATAAAGTCTCAAATCTATCTGTAAACCTGTTTTGAATATAGTATAATAGAGTCGGATAGAACAGAAGGACTTGTCTTTTGAAGGTGTTTTCAATGTCACAAAGAATCTATCATCAAAAAAGATCTTGAACTGTATAACTGTATGCTTCATAAGGCATTCAAAATCTGTTTTGATCGTGCCTATAAGGATGTTACTTATTCAGAAACAGATCAAAGAATGATCAAGTCCTTCTATGGTACAAGTGATTATTTTCCTTTGTCTGCCATTTATGAGGCCAAGGCTTTGGCGAAAAGTCTTAAATGTAGAGAAATGGAAGATCGTGATTTGATCAAGACTCGTATCAAAAAGATAGACAAGAAAATCAAAAAGAACGAGAAACAATTGAAGAAGGCTTTAAAGGAAAAAGAGAAACTGATCAACAGATCCAAGAAAAAGAAATATACAGAAGAAGATTATTTGTATGAGGTGCAGGTATTGGATCCAAATATCAAAAGATTGAAAAGCATCATTTGCAATCTGAAATTCAGAAGAAATCGAAATGAGTTCAAACTTAAAAGAAAGATGCCTTCTGTATGTTTTGGCGGTAAAAAGAATCTTAAAAATGGTTACTTAGATATCTATCGTTTTAAAAGAGCCAGAAGAATGCTGATTCCAGGAAGAAGACAGGGCAAGTATTCAAACAACCTTTTCAAATTAAATGTGGATAATGAAATGTTGACCTATCGAAGCACGCAGAAAGACATTGTATTCAAGGTACAGTTTCATAAGTACAAGGATGAACTGTATGCAAGAGTCAATGAAAAACACAACTCACCGGATAAGGCAGTAGCCTATGAGTTGATGGATTATGGTGAATACTTTATTGTGAAAGCTATATTTGAAAAACATATGAATCTTCCAAAGACTAATACATTGTATGGAGCAATAGGAATCGATATCAATGTGGACCATATAGCACTATGTGAAACCAATATGGATGGAAATATTGTATTGATCAAGAAGTATCCAATCCATAAAGAGAATACCAAGAACAAACGAAATGAGGAACCGTATCAGCTAGCCATTGAAATCATGGAACAATGTAAATCCAAGAAGAAGAGTCTTGTAGTTGAAGACTTGAATTTCAAGCAGTTGAAAACAAGGATGCTCTATCGCCCTAAAAAACAAAATAAAACATTATCGAGTTTTGCGTATAAAAAGATATTAGAAAAAGTAGAAAGAAAATGTTTGATGAATGAAGTGGATGTAATCAAAGTAGATCCAAAAAATACGAGTAAGATTGGAAAAGAAAAGTATACAAAGATCAAAGGACTGAGTGTACATTATTGTGCAGCCTATGTGATCAATCGAAGAGGCATGGGATTTGTGGATTAAATAAGATAAATAATCAGAACCAGAAGTTTATGATATCTTACTGGATGATAGGTACATAGATCATGGATGAAATTCTGAAGTATTTATAAATAAAGCATACAATAAAAACTCCATCGATAAAGACTGAATGGATCGGGATCCCGAATGATTCAGAAAGATGGAGTGGATATTGAAATGTTACCGGACGACTGGAAACGAACCGGGCACGTCATTTAGGCGTGTGACTTTTTCGAAAAAAAAGTTTTTTTCTTGAATTCTACTTGGATATTTAGCACTTTTTTGTTAAAATGGTAAATGGCATTTTATGCCTAACATCATTTCATTTTTTGATAGAAGGAGGAGTGTAGGATTCATGGCTAAACAAGATATGATCGAAATTGATGGTATCGTAGTTGACACTTTACCCAATGCAGCTTTTAAAGTTAAATTGGAAAACGGACACGAGATTCTAGCTCACGTTTCTGGTAAAATCCGTATGCATCACATTCGCATTTTACCAGGTGATCGTGTTACCGTTGAAATTTCACCATATGACTTAACACGTGGGCGTATTACATTTAGACGCAAATAAGGAGACGATTAAAGATGAAAGTAAGACCATCTGTTAAACCAATCTGCGACAAGTGTCGAGTAATTCGACGCAAAGGACGTGTGATGGTAATTTGTGAAAACCCAAAACACAAACAGAGACAAGGAAACTAAAGTAGG
>NZ_VUMR01000106.1 GCF_009696075.1 Holdemanella porci
CGTACTACTTAGATTGAAAAACATCTATAAAATCACTCGCTTAAAGGATTTGAAAAACGAGTGGTTATTCGTGTAAGTGATAAAAAGAAGAATTATAGCAAAGTCACCAAATTGCTAGTTAAGCCAAGATATATCACTTATCTTATTGGATGTGGTGATGCCTGTTTGTGATGGCTTTGAATTCTTATCACGCCAAAAATCCGATTCCTTGTTGGCAAGTATTCCCGTTATTGTGACAACTGGAAATAACTCGCAAGAAGATGAATTAAAGTGTTTAAGTCTAGGTGCTGTGGATTTTATCACTAAGCCCTATAATGCGCTAATTGTGAAGAGTCGAATCGATAGTGTAATCAAACTTAGAGAATCAAGCATGACTTTGGCCGCTATTGAAAAAGATGAATTGACAGGTCTATATACAAGACAAGCCTTTTATCATCACGCAAGAACATTTACACATTTTATGACGGAAGAAAAGTTTAATGTGGTTATCCTAGATGTTGCGGATTTTAAATTGATCAATGGTACATATGGCACAAAGAAAGGAAATGAAGTATTGGTTTACCTTTCAAATGCCTTTCGATATTATGTGAAGAATGGCTTGTTGACGCGTTATGAAGGAGATCAGTTGTTAGGATTGTTCCATAGTAAAGTTAAGATGGATGTTGAAAGAATCAACAGGAACATAAATAAAATTGCCGAAGAAGCACCCATACCAAATATTCGTATCAAAGTGGGTATTTATGAAGATGTAGATACAAATCTTTCTATTCCTATTATTTGTGACCGTGCATTGATGGCAGAAAAGAGTATCTCCAAAGATTTTAAGACCAATGTGGCCTTTTATACAGATGAAATGAATCAAAAGCAGTTAGTACAAAGACAAATGGAAAATGACTTTAAATCTGCGATTGCGAATAGAGAATTCAAGGTGTATTATCAGCCAAAGTATGATGTGAATACAGAAAATATTGTGGGTGCAGAGGCTTTGGTTCGTTGGCAAAAACCCGATGGTACATTGATTTCACCTGGAGCCTTTATTCCATTGTTTGAAAGTGATGGATTAGTTGTTCATTTGGATGAATATGTATTTGAGAATGTTTGTCAGTTCCAAAAAGAAAGAATGGCAAACAAACTTCCTATGGTTCCTATTTCGGTTAACCTTTCTCGTGTCAGTATTCTTTTTAATGATGTCGTGGAGCATTATGTGGATATTGTGAATCAGAAACAAATTCCATTTGAATGTGTTCCAATTGAATTAACGGAATCTGCAACATTGTATTCAGAGAAGATTCTTGAAATTACAGATCAATTAGTGAATGCAGGATTTACGCTTCACATGGATGATTTTGGTTCAGGCTATTCTTCACTGACATCTTTAAATGAGTTGAACTTTAGCACTGTAAAATTAGACAAGAGCTTGATTGATTATATAGATCAAGTGCGTGGAAAGAAAATTTTGCAACAAGCCATTGATTTAGGTCATGGACTGGATATGAAGGTTGTTGCCGAAGGTGTTGAAAGTAAAGAACAAAGGGATTGTTTAAAAGAAATGCATTGTGATATGATTCAAGGCTTCTATTATTCAAAGCCTTTAAAACAAGAAGATTTTATTGAGAAACTAAGAGCTTGATTAAGCTCTTTTCTTGTTTAAGAGATTTTGCCATTAAAAATCATACGTTAAGATATCACAAAATTAAAAGTAGATGCGATTGCGAATACCACAAACCAATGTTTTGCATTCATGTTGTAACATATGTATATTAAATTAAAGCACTATATTCATTTTTTAATTATTTATCCTAACATCTACCAATCTAATTCATCTTATAACTAAAGTCATGAGTGTTCTTAGATTGCTTTACAAATGTCACTTTCTTGGCAATCATTTTAGTTGTGATAAAAACTATACTGTAACCAAATGATGAATAAATTGTGCAGAAATTGTTTTTACATGGGTGGCTGTTCTTGTTTCTTGGCACAAATATGGATGTAATCGATGTTGCCATCAAAAGTGTTCGAACTTGTGGTGTTGTTGATGGGTTATGGAAATTAAAATAGAAAAGCGTAAGTAAGAAGCATTATGTTAGTAGTTACGCATGAAAAATAAAATGGCTTAAATAAACAAAATCGGAAACTCTATTAAAGAATTTCCGATTTTTTTTATGGGTTGAGAAGGCAATATTAAAAACATCGACAGATTAGCGTTTCTT
>NZ_VUMR01000107.1 GCF_009696075.1 Holdemanella porci
ATGCACAAGAATCTACAATATCCAGGACAGTCATGTTCAATATCTCATTCTATTTTTAATGTGATTGGTTCCTTATCAAATCAAATTCGAGATGTTTTACCTGTCCTATAAATATACTAGCATCAAAACGTACAGGTATGTTTACTGAAATAGATACACAGCCAATGACATATTTCAAAAAGGGCGAATCAAACTGGTTCTGTTATCCTTGTAAGGTTGGAGCTTTATTATGTTTCGTATACTTCAACTCAAAATATATGTCTAGTGCATTGAGTATGGCTAACTTGTTTGAATTAGCTACAAAAGAAGAGAGTGCTCAAAAACCAGATCTTGTTGTTATTTTTGGTAATGACGATGGAAATGATGCAACAAACTTCTATTATGATGAGGCCAATGATATTTGGGTAGGATGTATCAGTGACAATCCTCGTATCGAATACTTTGGATATTTAAAGAAAATGTGTTTAACATTACACAACTTGGCACAGATGAAAAAAGGTTGGTTACCAATCCATGGTGCTTTCGTAAACATCTATTTAAAGGATGGAACTAAGAAAGGTATCATGTTGATGGGTGATAGTGGTGCTGGTAAATCTGAATCCATTGAAGCATTAAAGGCGGCTGCTGGAGATATGATTCGTGAAGTAGAAGTTGTATTTGATGATATGGGAACAATTCACTTGGAAGATGGCGTTCCATATGGTCAGGGAACTGAAATTGGTGCCTTCATTCGTCTAGATGACTTAGATCCAGGTACTCCATATCGTGACATGGACCGTTCAATTTTCATGGCTCCAGAAAATCCAAACGCACGTATGATTCAGCCTGCAGCTCCATATCGTGTTGTTGTTCACAACCACAAAATTGATTTATTTGCGTACGCAAACAACTACACAAATGAATTTGGTCTAAAGAAATTAACTGTCCAAGAAGTAAAAGATACTTGTAAGTTAGGTAAGCGTATGGCTTTGGGTACAACTCAAGAAGTTGGTATTTCAACAACTTACTTCGCAAACCCATTTGGTCCTATGCAAAAACAAGAGCTTTGTGAACCAATCATCGACACAATATTCCAGGCTCTAGAAGACAACGGAGTATTTGTTGGTGAAATCTATACGCACTTAGGATTCGATAAATCAAACCGTAAAGGTTTAAATATTGCTGCACAGCAATTATTAGAATTTATCCAGAAAAAGGATTAATATGTTTAATAACAATTCAATGAATTATTACTCAACAAGCACTTTAAAAAGTGCTTTGTTGAAGTCTTATGCATGGATGGCTATCGCCTTATCCATTACGGCAATTGTATCTTATGGTTTATATGCTACAAATGCTTTATTGATTTTATTGAGCGCCATGCCATTTCTATTTATGTTGTTTGTGATCGCACCATTTATCTTGTCCATTGCCTTTGGTGTTTCTATGGCAAGATCTACATCCAGTACAGGTATGAAAGTCATGTTAGTGCTTTATGCCATCTGTATGGGCGTTTCACTAACTTCAATTGGTTATGTATATGATGTAGCTACAATTGGTACTGCTTTTTTAGTCAGTGCAGTTTACTTTATTAGTTTAGCTGTTATTGGAACAACATCTAAAAAAGATTTTACTAGCTTTGGCTCATTATGTATGATTGGACTTTTTGTATTGATTATTACACAATGCTTTATGATGTTATTTAGAGTTAGTATGGATGTTCGCTTACTTTCTATCATTACTCTATTGATTTTTACAGGTATCACAGTTTGGGATGTACAAAGAATGAATCGTTTATTGATTCAATCGGATGGTTCAGTCGTAGCACAAGATAAGATCGCAATCTTTATGGCTTTGCAATTGTATTTGGATTTCTTGAATATTTTCTTAAGAATCTTACAGTTGATTGGCATGGGAAATCGAAATAATAAAGGCGCAATAAATTTGGATGGGGTTAGGTGAATTTGCTCTCCAAGAATTTAAGGGGCGGCATATACCCCAAAATGGTTTATAGCTGATATTGGGCTCAGACAACATTTAGTTGTCTGGGTCCATT
>NZ_VUMR01000108.1 GCF_009696075.1 Holdemanella porci
ATACAACACGAATTCACTCACATTGTGAATATGAATCTCCACAAAATTTTGAAAAACAATATTTGAAACATAAACATTAAAAAAACAGATATTTAAGTTGTCTTAAATCTTGACATAGTACCAATACGTAAGTGTGATTATATTTAATGATTATTCGATTTCAATATATGAGAATAAACAATCTTTGATCAACAATTATTTAAGTAAAGTTGTAGGAGATAAAAAGGTTAAAGAGCTTAATGCTAAGACATCAAAGCAAATTATTCATGATCTTCAGTTATTGCCAGGTGTACCTATTAGAAATCAAATATCAAATGATGTTATTTGTGCATCTGCTGTAAAAGGCTGCTTAAATTTATTATGCCAGGCCAGTGACTATCTGGTTGATCATAATTTAATGAAATCAAATTATTTTACAGAATATAGGCCAAAAGTAAGCGTCAAGAATCAAGATTCACCAGATTGGAACTTGTCTTATTGGACTACATTGATTTCTAATTGTACAAATGAAAAGTTGTTTATTTTATTGCATTTATGTTTTGATTCAGGTCTTTCTTTAAGTGAAGTGAGAGCTATTACCTGGAATGATTTAGATCATTTAGAAGATGGGTACATCGTATCGAATAAAAGAATTAGACGATTGAATAAGAATATTGTTTTAGAAATGGATCCATCTTCGATTATTCAAACTTATAAGAAGAAAGGATTTCAAAACACAAATACAGTTGTAGTACTACTAAAAAATAAACAAGAAAAGAAAGTGTATTTACATAGCCAGGTCATTGAATTGTTGATGGAATTGCGAAATAGATATGCACAAAATCATTGTGGTGATTCTACTATTTACAGTTTGAAGGATGATCTTCCTTATGATGATAGAGTTGTAAATAAGCATTTCAAAGAACTTATTGGTAAAGTGGAGTTACCTGAATTGACATTGGTAAAACTGATGTCATTTGGTAGACAGAAGAATACGAATGAAGTTTCTTATAGTGATATGTATTATTCAAATTTGGAGCAACCTTTAAGATGTAAAGAGCCTGATATTGATGAGATTCGTGATCGTTTGAATTGCAGACAGGGGATTGAATGTAAAGAAAAATGGAATCAATCTTTTAAAGAGAAAACATCCGGTTTACTCCCAAAAGAAGAACATTCTGATTTTGATGCATTGGTGGATAAATTAAAATCAGATCCATCTTTAAAAAGAGAGTTATTAAACAAACTATTAGAAAAGAGATGATATGAATGGCAACAATTAATAAGCGTAATGGTAAATATTGTGTAGTTTATTATTATGTAGATGTAAAAGGAAAAAAGAGACAGAAATGGGAAACATTTGATTCGATTTCTGAAGCTAAGGCTAGAAAGTCAATAGTTGAAGCTGAAACAGCTAAGGGGTCTTTTATACCACCTAATACAGATACTGTTGAATCATTTTTGGATACATTTATTGAACTTTATGGCTATCAAAACTGGAGTGTTTCTACTTTAACAAGGAATCGCTCTACAATTAAGTACTATATTCTTCCATATATAGGTAAAAAGAAGTTACAAGATATTAAGCCAATTGTGATTGAAAAATATTATAGGAATCTAAAAGAACAAAGTGTTATTCGTCCTATGAGATCAAATACAGATGGGAAAGTAACTTCTTATATATTAAAATCGGTTCATAAATTATTGAACTGTGCCTTTGGGTGTGCTGAAAAGTGGGAATTAATTGCATCCAATCCTTTTAAAAAAGTCACACCTCCAAAACATGAATATGCAAAAAAAGAAATTTGGACTTCAGAAATGATTTCTAGAGCACTTGGTACTATGTCAAGATTTAAGACAACTTAAATATCTGTTTTTTTAATGTTTATGTTTCAAATATTGTTTTTCAAAATTTTGTGGAGATTCATATTCACAATGTGAGTGAATTCGTGTTGTATTA
>NZ_VUMR01000109.1 GCF_009696075.1 Holdemanella porci
CACACCTGAACTCATCCCGAACTCAGAAGTTAAGCACTTTCACGGCGACAATAGTTGGGCTTGCCCCTGCGAAGATAGCTAGCTGCCGGGTCCTTTTTTTTGCCTTTTATATTCAAAAGCCAAGTCTAAGTAAATAAAGACTTGGCTTTTTTCAGATTCATTAATTCTTTAATTGTATTTTCTAATGCGATTTTTGCGGCAACTGGATCCTCTATATGAATCACGGATTTTTCTAATGGACACATATCTGTGTTTGTCCTATTTCGGATTTCCTTAACAAGTTTATCGTATTTGAAAGAAACATTATTCTTTTCTAAATTAATTTTTGCTGGTTCACTTAGAGTATGAGCATAAACAAATTTAATTTTTGCGAGAACGTATAGGCAAGCAGCTGCTTTACCTACTACTGTATCTTCTATATCTGCGTTTTTATAAAAATTCATATCTTCATTAATTTTTGAAAGAATTGGTTTTACACCAATATCATTTGAAGTATAAAATATAATATTGTTTCTTTTTGCGATAAATTTATTCAAATTCATCAGCTACTTTCTTTAGATTACTGATAATTGGAAGCTTTTGCGGACATACACGCTCACATTGTCCACATTCAATACAATCGTATGGCTTTCCGTGTTCATTTTTTAAATCATCGTATTCTGTTGATTTACCTTTAGATAAATTTTGTTTTCTTTTATTGAATAGACTAAAGTATTCAGGTATACAAATATGTTTTGGACAACCAGGAGTACAATAGTTACATGCTGTACACGGAATAGCGATAGATGTTCGAATTTGATCCCCTAGTTTAATCAAGAAATCATTTTCTTCTTGTGTCAACGGTTTAAATTTTTTCATATATGAAATATTGTCATTTAATTGTTCAAGGTTTGACATGCCACTAAGTACAACGCGTATATTTTTAAGACTTGCTGCAAATCGTATTGCCCATGATGCAATAGATAACGATCCATCTAAATTTAATAATTTAGTTTGAATATTTTCTGGAACATGTACAAGGCTTCCTCCCTTAACAGGTTCCATAATAACAACTTGTTTTCCATGTTTAACAGCTGTTTCATAACATAATCTAGATTGTACACTTTCACTATTCCAATCAAGATAATTGATTTGAAGTTGAACAAAATCCATTTCAGGATGTTCAGTCAAAATTTGATCTAGAATATCAGCCGTATCATGAAATGAGAATCCAATTTCTCTTATTTTACCTTCTTCTTTCATTTTTTTAATAAAATCAAAACAACCAAATTTTAAAGCAGTTTGATAATGATTACGATTTAAAGCATGCAGAAGATAGTAATCAAAGAAATTAACTCCACATTTTTCCAATTGTTCATCAAAAATTCTTTTTGCATCCTCTTTTGTTTTCATAAATGGGACAGGCAATTTGTCAGCTAAAGTAAATGAATTTCGTGGATATCTTTCAACCAAAGCTTTTTTGACAAATAATTCACTTTGTCTTTGGTGATAAGGATAAGCAGTGTCAAAATATGTAAATCCATTATCCATAAAAGTATCAATCATTTCACAAAATTGTTTTAAATCGACAGAAGTTGGATCTTCTGGATTTGTTAATGGCAATCGCATACATCCAAAACCTAATTTTTTCATAAAAATCCTCCTATAATGTATAACCGAATTATAGTACAATTTTATTATTTAATTGAAATAATAATTTAAAAAAATATGGAAAATATGTATATATAAATGTTTTTTGATTTTTTATTAAAAAAATTATAAAAAACATTTGACGAAGCGGGAAGTATTTGGTAATATCCCGAGTTTGACAGTTGAAAAAGTAAAAAGTGCTAGAAAGCCTTTATTCAAGGTTTAATCTAGCACTTTCGTTTTTTTGAAATGTTGTATGTGATTTCTATTTTGAAAATTTTTTTACTATTTTGTT
>NZ_VUMR01000011.1 GCF_009696075.1 Holdemanella porci
ATAATACAACACGAATTCACTCACATTGTGAATATGAATCTCCACAAAATTTTGAAAAACAATATTTGAAACATAAACATTAAAAAAACAGATATTTAAGTTGTCTTAAATCTTGACATAGTACCAATGGGACTTTTACAGATAATCTAGTAACTGGCAGTGGTGTCTTTGCACAAATGTTACAAGGTTTAAATATACCGATAATGGAAGCGGAATCAGAAAAATTCGTTTAGGTATTGTTTTCTTTGGCAAAATGTCATAAAATACATTTAGATTTGATTTAGGAGGATAATTATGAAACAAGTAACTGTAACTGTAGTAGATCCAGTAGGTCTTCACGCACGTCCAGCAACTGTAGCTGTTAACGCTGCTAGTAAATTTAAAAGTGAAATCAATGTAGCTTTCAAAGGACGTGAAGTAAACATGAAATCTATCATGGGCGTTATGTCTTTAGGAATTCCTACACAGTCAGAAATCACAATTAGCTGCTCAGGCGAAGATGAAGATGCTGCTGTAGCTGCAATCGAAGAAGTATTGCGCGCTCAAAAGATTATTGCTTAATTAAAGAAAGTCTCATAGTTTTATGAGACTTTTTTATTTCAAAGTTAGAAAAGAAGGAGAATAAATAATGTCTATTGTTGAAGAAAGATATTCAAAATGGTTAAACCATGAAAATTTAGCCTCTCAATACAAGCCTGTTTTAGAAGCAATGAATGCAGAAGAAAAAAATGATGCATTCTATACTACAATTGAGTTTGGTACAGCAGGTATGCGTGGTCTTTTAGGTCCGGGAACAAACCGAATTAATATTTATACAATTCGTAAGGCAACTCAAGGATACGCAAATTACATTAATGAAAATAACGGTGGTGAAGCTGGTATTGCGATTGGTTATGATAACCGTCACATGTCAAAAGAGTTTGCGTTTGATTGTGCTGACTTATTAGCAAAAAACAACATTAAATCATATGTGTTTGAATCTTTACGTCCAACTCCAGAATTGAGTTTTGCGGTACGTCACTTAAATTGCTTTGGTGGTATTATGATTACTGCCAGTCACAACCCTAAAGAATACAATGGATATAAATTGTATGATGATAAAGGATGTCAGTTGATTCCTTGTTTAGCTAGTCAGGTTATTGATAAGGTTAACGCAATTGAAGATGAATTGGCAATTGATGCAGACTGTACAGAAGAACAAAAGAAATTAATTACAGTTATTGGTAAAGATGTGGATGAAGAATACTACAAAAATGTATTAAGTATTCAATTGAATCCTGAAGTTAAAAAAGATATTAAAATCGTATTTTCACCAGAACATGGAACTGCTAATATTCCTGTTCAAGAAGTTTATAAACGTGCAGGATATACTTGCATTCCAGTTGTAGAGCAATGTAGTCCAGATCCTGATTTCTCAAATACACCCACACCAAACCCAGAACAAGCGGGTGCTTATGAATTGTCATTAAAATACGCAAAAGAAAATCAAGCAGACTTAATTTTAGTTTGTGACCCAGATGCTGACCGTATGGGAGTTGGAGTCTTGCACAATGGGGAATATGTTGTATTAACAGGAAACCAATCTGGTTCTGTCGAAATTGAATATATTTGTTCACAACTTCAAAAACAAGGCAAAATGCCTGAAAACCCTGTAATGTTCAATACAGTTGTTACAAGTGATCTAGGAGAAAAAGTAGCTTCTGATTATGGTGTTACAACAGAAAAAACTTTAACTGGATTCAAATTCATTGGTGAAAAAGTTGCGAAATATGAAAAAACGCACGAAAAGAACTATGTATTTGGATATGAAGAAAGTTATGGTTCATTAATTAAACCTTTTGTACGTGATAAAGATGCTCCTCAAGCTTGTTTGATGCTTGCAGAAGCTTGTGCATTCTACAAAGAACAAGGTAAAGATTTAGTTGATGTATTAGATAGCTTATATGACCGTCATGGTACATATGAAGAAAGTCAAGTTGCGTTATCATTAGCTGGTGAAGCGGGTGCTAAACGTATTAAAGAAATCTTAGCTAACTTAAGAAAAGATGCTCCAACTCAAATTGGCGGTACGAAAGTTGTTCGTAGTGAAGACTATAAAGAATGTATAATCAAAGAAGGGGATACAGTAACTGAACTTACTGGATTCACTAAATCGGATGTATTAAAATACTATTTAGAAGATGGAAGTTGGATTGCGGTACGTCCTAGTGGAACAGAACCAAAATGTAAATTCTACTATTGTATCAAGGGAGCTTCAAAAGAGGATGCTCACAACAAAACAGTTCATTTCCAAAAGGCAATGGATGATTTGATTGCCAAGTAGTATTAAAGGATGTCTAAGGGCATCCTTTTTGATTTTTCATAAAAAAGGATCTAGACTCATTTGTCTAAATCCTTCAAGAATTGTTCTAAGCGAACAACAGCTTCTTTGATGTGATCTATGCTATATGCATAAGAGATACGGATATATCCTTCACCACTTTGTCCAAAAGCGCTTCCTGGAACACAGGCAACTTTTTGTTTTTGTAGTAATTTTTCACAGAACGTTTCTGAATCCAGTCCTGTCGATTGAATGTTACAGAAAACATAGAATGTACCATGAGGCATATTTGTCTTTAGTCCCATACGATTGAGTCTGTTGACTAAGAAGTTTCTTCTTTTTAGATAGTCATCTTTCATCATCAATACATCATCATAGCCGTTTTTAATGGCTTCGATACCTGCATATTGAGACATAACAGGAGCTGACATGATTACATATTGGTGAATTTTATTCATAACAGAAGAAAGTTCTTTGTTGGCCATACAATAGCCTAGACGCCATCCTGTCATCGCATATGCTTTTGAAAAACCATTTACGACAATGATTTGAGATTTGATTTCGTCAAATTGGGCTAATGATGCAAAAGGCTGATCAAAGCTTAGTTCGGCATAGATTTCATCACTCACAACATATATACCGGATTCTTTGATGATATCAACAATTTTTGCGTAGTCCTCTTTTGTCATGACACCACCTGTAGGGTTGCTAGGATAATTGATAATCATAGCTTTTGTCTTTGGTGTGATGACTTTCTTTAAATCTTCTGGAAGAATTTTAAAGTCATTTTCTTCTTTTAACTGTAAAGGGACAACAACACCATCACTTAGTGTAACACTTGGTGCATAAGCAACGTAGTTAGGGTCTAATACAATAACTTCATCGCCAGGATTCAACAAGGCACGCATACATAAGTCAATGGCTTCACTACCACCAATTGTGATAATAACTTCATTTTCAGGATCATATGTTTGATTGTAATGTTCCTTGTGGAATTTACAGATTTCTTCACGAAGCTCCAACAATCCACGATTGGCTGTATAGTGAGTGTGTCCTGTACTCATGTAGTGAATTGCATTTTCACAAATGTGCCATGGCGTAGCGAAATCGGGTTCACCAACACCTAAAGAGATAACGCCTTCCATTGTACTTGCTAAATCAAAGAATTTACGAATTCCACTTGGTTTGATAGATGTTGCTTTTGTAGATAAACTTTTCATTATGGAGTCACAACCAATCTTGATTCTTTATCTTCCGGTTTGTCAATCATGACGATACCACTTTGCTTATATTGTTTTAATACAAATAATGTCTTTGTGGAACGAACATCTTCAACACAGGCAATCTTATCTGAAACAAAGCGAGCCACTTCAAACATGGTTTTACCTTGTACTAAACATAAGAAATCACAATCTCCACTTAATAGATACATTGTATCTACTTCTGGATAGTTGGCAATCAATGCTGCTGTCTTGTCATAGCCTCTATTTCTTGTAGGTGTACAACTTACTTCAATATAAGCTAAAACTTTTTGATCTTTTAACGCTTTATTGTAGTTAATAATTGTGTGATAGCCACAAATAATTTTGTTTTTTTCTAAAGATTGAATCTCTGATTTTATACTTGCTTCATCTTCATTCAAAATATCCGCTAGATCTTGTGAAGTTAGACGAGCGTTATTTTCAAGTAAATCTAGGATTAAACTTTGGTTCATTTTTAATTCCTCCTTTTGAATATAATAGCACAATTAAGGTTATGTAAAAAGTGTGAAAATGCTTGAGAATGAACTGTAAATAGTCTAAAATATAAGTAGTTGTTAGTTGTAAAAAGTTTTACTTGTTAGAGAATTGACAAATTAACAGTAGGCTTTTATAATAACAATGGTATTTAAAGGAGGATTTACTGACATGACAGTAAAAGTTGCGATTAACGGTTTTGGACGTATCGGACGTTTGGCATTCCGTCAAATGTTTGGTGCTGAAGGCTACGAAGTAGTAGCTATCAATGACTTGACTAGCCCTAAGATGTTAGCTCACTTGTTGAAATATGATTCAACTCAAGGAACTTACGCTAAGGCTGACACAGTTGTTGCTGGTGAAAATTCAATTACAGTAGACGGAAAAGAAATCACTATCTACGCAGAAGCTGATGCTTCTAAATTACCTTGGGGTGAATTAGGAGTTGACGTAGTATTAGAATGTACAGGATTCTATACTTCAAAAGCTAAAGCAGAAGCACACATTAAAGCAGGTGCTCGTAAAGTTGTTATCTCTGCTCCAGCAGGAAATGACTTACCAACAATTGTTTACAATGTAAACCACGAAACATTGAAACCAGAAGATACAGTAATTTCTGCAGCTTCTTGTACAACAAACTGTTTAGCTCCAATGGCTAACGCTTTGAACAAATTAGCTCCAATTAAATCAGGTATCATGACTACAGTTCACGCTTATACTGGTGACCAAATGACATTAGACGGACCTCAACGTAAAGGTGATTTACGTCGTAGCCGTGCTGCTGCAGTTAACATTGTTCCTAACTCAACAGGTGCTGCAAAAGCTATCGGATTAGTTATCCCTGAATTAAACGGAAAATTAATCGGATCTGCTCAACGTGTTCCAACTCCTACAGGATCAACTACTATTTTAGTAGCTGTTGTTGAAGGTGATGTAACAGTTGACCAAATCAACGCTGCTATGAAAGCTGCTACAACTGAATCATTCGGATACACTGAAGAACAATTAGTATCTAGTGATATCGTTGGTATGCGTTACGGATCATTGTTCGATGCAACTCAAACAATGGCTCACTCATTAGGTGACGGAACTACTCACGTACAAGTTGTTTCTTGGTACGACAACGAAAACTCTTACACAAGCCAAATGGTTCGTACAATTAAGTACTTCTCAGAATTAGCTTAATAATTGTAAGTCTTTTAAAGGAATCCAATAGGGTTCCTTTTTTTTGTATGCTTAACTAAAAAGTGCAAAACAAAACCTTGAAATAAATGGGTAAATCATGTATTCTAACCTCTAGAGATTGTGAGGTGTTAGCGATGGGTATTCGACATCGTTTGACGGATTCTGAGCGTGATGATTTAACAAAAGATGTAGACGATTTAGATGCTGTTTACATGGAAAAATTAAGAAAAGATGGAATTGACGAAGATTTATTAGCTCAGTTTCGTGATTTAACTTTAGAATTAGAAAAGGATAAGGAACAAAATGGATAGTAAGACAATGAATGTAATGATCATAATTGTATTGACATTAGTATTAATTTTAGTGCCAATGATTATGAAAAAAGTTGTATGGAAGAAGTTATTAGTTCAATTGAACAATGAACAATATGACGAATTCTACAAAACATTAGATACAGGAGCCTGTAAATTCTCATATCAGGCATTTAACCGTGAGTATATGCGTTTAAGTGGTTATTTGGCACAAAGAAATGATGCGAAAATCGAAGAACAATTTGAATTGTTGAAAAATATGCGTATTTCAAATAAACAAAAGGCTAGTGTCGCAACTCGTGGATTTTATTATTATTTAGAAAAAGGAAAAATCAAAAAAGCAGAGGGCATGCTTTCTTATGGAAAAAGCTATGTTGATGAAAAGACATTCAAGAATATGCAGATTCAATTCAGCATATTAATGAAGAAAGAAGCCAAATATATTGATGACTGTAAAAATATTTTAAATGGTATATGGGATGGTAAGTCCGAACTAGACAACAATAAAAAATTCCCTGTTGGAACCATTCAATATTTAATTGGGCTTCAATATTCTTATTTAAAAGATGTGGATCATATGATGGAATACTTTAATCCTGCATTAGAAAATTTAGCAGGTACACCATATGAAGAAGATATTCGTCGTATCATGACTAATTTACATGTAGGCTGACCATTTGGTTAGCTTTTTTTTTCATGTTTTGTATTGTATAATAAACAATATGAATTGGAGGACATTTTATTATGAAATTATATAATAGTTATTCTCAAACCATTGAAGAATTAAAACCAATCGAACCAGGAAAGATTTCCATGTACGTATGTGGACCAACGGTCTATAACTATCCACATATTGGAAATGCTCGTCCTATCGTTGTATTTGATACATTAAAAAAAGCATTGTCTGCACAAGGCTATGAAGTGACTTTTGCTTCAAACTATACAGATGTAGACGATAAGATCATTAAAACGGCTATTGAACAAAATGTGACTGAAAAGGAAATCACAGACAAATTTATTGTTGCCTATAACGATGTACGTAAAGGCTTACATGCAGATCTTCCAGATTATGCACCTCGTGTTACAGAAACAATGGATCGTATTATCGAATTTATTGATAAGATGGTTAAAAATGGTTCAGCTTATCAAGTGGGAGGCGATGTTTATTTCCGTGTTAATAGTGATAAAAAATATGGAGAACTGTCTCATCAAAGTATTGATGATCTAATGGTTGGTGCTCGTATTGATGAAAATGAAAAGAAGGAGAATCCATTAGATTTTACTTTATGGAAAGAGACAACGGAAGGAATTAAATGGGATTCACCTTGGTCAAAAGGACGTCCAGGATGGCATACAGAATGTGTGGTTATGATACAGGATGTATTTAAGAAAACATTGATTGATATCCATGGTGGTGGTTTAGATTTAAAATTCCCTCACCACGAAAATGAGGTTGCTCAATGTGAAGTATGCAACGATACACGCTTGGCAAATATCTGGATGCACAATGGTATGATCAATATCAATGGTATCAAGATGTCAAAATCATTAGGTAATGTATGGTGGGCTAAAGATTTGATCGCTAACCATGGAGGAAACTTGACTCGTTGGTTGATGATTTCTACACATTACCGTGCACCACTTAATTTAAATGAAGAGGCTTTCACAACTTCAAAGAAAGAATTAGATAAGATTGCAGTTGCTTATAAACAGGCTTGTGTAAAACTTGCTTTATCAAATGCTAAAGAAACAACTGCATTTGATGAAACGTATACTTCATTTATTGATGCATTAAATGATGATTTAAATACACCTAATGCGATCAGTGTTGTTTATGAAGTCGTAAAAAAAATCAATCAGGCGGTTCGTCAAAGAGAAATCGATGTTGAAAATTTAGCTGTATTAGTACATACATTAGAAAAGATGCTTTATATTTTAGGTATTGAATTTGATAAGATCACAATGAGTGAAGAAGATAAAGAAATGTATCAAAACTGGAGAAGTGCAGTTAAAGAAAAAGATTTTGAAACAGCGGATTCACTTCGTGCTGCATTGATTGAAAAAGGAATTCTGTAATGGAAATAGTAACGGAAAATGCGACAAGTCTAGCATGGATTGGTGATGCCGTTATGTCTTTGGCTGTGCGCAAACACCTTCTAAGTTTAGGGTATCGCAAGGCCCATGTTCTTCAGCAGAAAAACGCTGTAATTTGTAGTGCTAAAGGGCAATCTGTTATGTTGAATATAATGATGGATGAAGATTTCTTTACCGAGGAAGAGAAAACGATTCTTGCACGTGGAAGAAATGCGACGATTCATTCAAAGGCTAAAAATGCGACATACAAAACATACTTAGAAGCAACCGCATTAGAATCTATGTTGGGATATTTATATTTATATGGACATCAGGATAGACTTAAGGTTTGTCTAGATAGAATAATTGAGATAGGGGACAGTCTATGATCGTATATGGAAAAAATGTGTATTCTACACTTCGAAATGATCCGGATTCAATCGAAACAGTATATGTACTTCAGGGGTTGAAAGACGCAAAGCTTTTAAAATCGATTCAAAAATCAAATTTAAAGGTAGAATATTGTAATCGTGCAAAATTAGATAAAATTGCTAATTCGACACATCATAATGGAGTTGCGCTAAAAGTAAGTGAAATTGAAACATATAGTATTGAAGAATTAGTTAGACGAGCTAAAAAGCCTGGCTTATTAGTGGCTTTGGACGGTATTCAAGATCCACATAATGTAGGTGCCATTTTAAGAACTTGTGATTGTACGGGTGTTGATGGTGTCATCTTGACGAAACACAATAGTTGTGGATTAACCCCATCGGTTGTTAAGGCAAGTACAGGAGCTGCTTATACTGTACCTGTTTCGATTGTGACGAATTTATCGCAGACATTAAGAAACTTGAAGCAAGAAGGATATTGGGTTGTTGGTACAGATATGAAGGATGCAAGAGAATATCGTGAAGGTATGTATGATTCACCAACTGTATTGGTTATAGGATCTGAAGGTCAGGGTATTTCAAATCTTGTAAAGAAACAATGTGACTATATGGTGTATCTACCAATGGTCGGAAGTATCACTTCATTAAATGCGAGTGTTGCAGCAGCAGTCTTGATGTATGAGGTATACAATCAAAGAAATCCCATCAAAAAAGTCGATTTTTTATAAAATCGGCTTTTTTAATGTCTTTTTCACATTGCCTCGTTATAATGGATTTAGGTGATAAAGATGAATATATATGAATGTATATACATGATTCAAATGAATGATTTTACGGAAATGAAAAATTTGATTCAATACTATAGACCTATGGTGACGGACATATGGGCGGATGTCTTTGTACGAAAGACAAACACAATTCTTTGCGAAAAAGAAGAATTCTATCGTCATGCCGATTTATTGTTGTATCATTGTATATTTGAATATCGAATGGATCGTGCACTTTCGTTTTCAGGATTTTACAGGCGTTGCGCTAAAAATAAGGCCTATGATATTTTGCGTCATAGCATAAGAAAGCAGTGTTACTTAAATCAAACCTGTATTAGTTTAGACCAAAGAATTCGTGAGGATACAAAACTATACTATGGTGATGTGAACATGCTCGAGTCATTAGAAGTTCATGATGTTGTTTTAGATAAACTCATGTGGGAATATACAAAAAATCGTATCAACAGAGTTTTTGGTAAAGATTATGTACAGATCATCGACTATCGAATGGAGGGCTATACTTTAAAAAATATAGCGGAAGAACTTGGCTTAAGCGCCTCGAAGGTAAGTTTTATGTTTGAAAAGGTAAAAAAGTGGTATACGACAATTGACAGTTGACTGGATAAAATGGTACATTTATTGAGTTAAGGAGCGTGAAGGAATTGGCAGATAAAGTTGTTTTGACGTGTACAGAGTGTTTATCAAGAAATTATACGACCCAAAAAAATAAGAAGACCAACACGCAACGTCTTGAAATTAAAAAGTATTGTCCAAAGTGTGGCAAGCATACTTTGCATAAGGAAACAAAGTGAGGAATCCATATGAGTAAAGAAAAAAAAGAAAGAACATATTCACCATCAAAAGTGTTCAAAGAATTAAAAACTGTTAAATGGCCAACATTTAAAGAATTAATGTCATCAAGTGGTTTGGTAATCGTATTTACAGTATTATTTGGTTTGTATTTCTTTGTTTGTGAGTTTTTATCAAGCGGTCTAGTGAAAATGATCGTAGGCGCATAGGGAGGAAAGTATGTCAGAGTTAAAAAAAGAATGGTATGTAGTAAATACATATGCAGGTCAAGAAAATCGTGTAAAAGAAAACTTGGAACGTCGTGTAAAAACTATGGGTCTTGAAGATTCTTTGTTCCAGATCGTCGTTGCTGAAGAAAAAGAAATTGAATATAAAAATGGTAAACCAGTAGAAAAAACACACAATCTATTCTCTGGTTATTTATTAGTACAAATGATCATGACAGATGAAGCTTGGTATGTTGTACGTAACACTCCAGGTGTAACTGGATTTATCGGATCAAGTGGAAAGGGTGCTAAACCATTCCCAGTAGCTCAAGAAGAAGTTGATGCTGTATTACGTCGTCTAGGACGTCAGGATGTAAATGTTCAAGTTGATTTTGAAGTGGGAGACCGTGTAGAAATCACAAATGGAGCTTTCAAAAACTCCGAAGGTGTTATTGAAGCTATGGACGAAGAAAAGAAAGAAGCTACAGTTCTATTAATCTTATTTGGTCGTGAAACACCAACAGAAATTCCATATATGGATCTAAAGAAAGTCGACTAAGACTTTCTTTTTTAGGTGAATTATGAAAACTTTAGTATTTGATTTAGATGGCACAATGTATCGTGGGACGCAGATCATTGAAAGTGCTCATCAATTTTTAGATTATTGTATCCAAAAGGACATTCCATTTATTTTTTTGACAAACAACTCGATGCGTACCCCACAAGAAAATGTAAAGCATATGGAAGAGATGGGATATACAAATATTAAGCCAGAGATGTATTATAATAGTGCCATGGCAGCTAGCCAATATGTTAAGAAACATTATGAAGGGAATAAAGCTTATTATATTGGAAAACAAGGTATGAAAGATGCATTGAATCAAGAAGGTTTTATTATTGATGATGAAAATCCAGATTTTGTCTTTATAGGATTGGATAAAGATGCCACATATGCATCTTACTCAAAAGCTCTATCTTTGATTTTAAATGGAGCCAAAATTATTGGTACAAATAATGATCGTATTTTAGCAAAACCAGGTGGATTTGAAGTTGGTAATGGCAGTGTCGTAGATATGTTTGAATATGCAGCCAATCAAAAATCCCCTCGTATTGGTAAGCCTAATCGAGCGATTCTTGATTTGTGTTTAGAATATTTTGGCTTAAAAGAAGATGAAATCATATTGATTGGTGATAATCTTGAAACGGATATTAAACTTGGGTATGAACAAAATATTGAAACTGTGCTTGTACAGACGGGGGTTCACAACAAGGAAGATATTGAACGACTAAAAATATATCCAACTCATGTAGTGAATACGTTGATGGATTTAGTAGACTATAATTTTGACTAGTATTTTTATTGAATTATTGGTATAATCGAAATATCGTAGAAGGTGTGATGAAAAAATGAAAGATATATTAAACGTGGTTTTAATGACATTATCTGGTGTTATTATTATATTGACATTATTACAAAGTGGTAAATCAGACGGGTTGTCTGCTGCCTTTACAGGAAGTGGAGATTTGAACTTGTTTGCGGTACAAAAAGAAAGAGGCCCTGAAAAAGTTATCTCTCGTTTAACTTTGATTTGTGGAATTTTGTTCTTTGCGATTGTGATCACATTGCAGATTGTGTAATTAAAAGACCGTTAAGGTCTTTTTTCTGTTTTAAAGGAGGAAAAAATGAAAGAAAAGATCATTCAATATTTAGAAGAAAAAAAAGAATGTAAAATACGCGATTTAGAAAAAATAGTAAGACCTAAATCAAGTAAAGAATTTACAGAAATGGTGAAGTCTTTAAATGAATTAGAAGATGAAAAATTAATTTATAACGATCATACAAGTCTATATTTGATTGATGATATACATTTTATGGCTGGAAGTGCAAAAGATATTTCCAGATATGAAATTGCTGTTTTCAATGAAAATAATAAGGTATATGTTCCTAAAAATAAAAAGATGAAGATTTTTGATAAAGATGAAG
This sequence comes from Holdemanella porci, assembly GCF_009696075.1. Taxonomy (GTDB): domain Bacteria; phylum Bacillota_I; class Bacilli_A; order Erysipelotrichales; family Erysipelotrichaceae; genus Holdemanella; species Holdemanella porci. The sequence continues at coordinate 11,782 of NZ_VUMR01000011.1, forward strand.
TTTTAGTGCGCTTAAAGCCAGAACCGTCTTTAATTAAAGTGTTTAATCATGGATTGACAAATATTACAGGAGTTATGATTGTTAAAAAGAAGAAAGCATTCTTCTATAGCGATTTAGATTTACACTGTTCAATTCGTGTAGTCAATGAAAAAGAATTTAGTTTTAAAAAACGTACAAAAGTTGTATGTCAAATTGTGAAGTATACAGATCCTCTAGAAGTAAGGATCATCCAAGTCTTAGGACATCCAGACGATGCTGGCGTAGATATTAGTGCTATGCTTACAAGCAACCAGGTTCGTCAGGTATTTAATGGGAAAATTGTAAAAGAGTGTAAAAGAATCCCGACAAAAGTACAAAAGGATGAACTTGAAAATCGTAAAGATTTAAGAAATCTATTAACTGTCACAATTGATGGGGATGACGCCAAGGATTTTGATGATGCGATTTCGATTGTGAAAAATGAAAAGGGATATTTATTGTATGTACATATTGCCGATGTTTCACATTATGTAAAAGAAAATAGTGCCCTTGATCAAGAAGCCTATTTACGAGGAAACTCTATATATGTTTGTGATCGAGTTGTGCCTATGCTTCCATTTGATTTGAGTAACGGTATTTGTTCATTAAATCCAAATGTAGACCGTTTAACGATTACTTGTGCTATGCAAGTGGATGAGAGGGGAAATCTATTAACATATAATGTCTTCCCGAGTGTGATTCATTCCGACAAGCGCTGTACTTATAAAAAAGTGAATGCGTGTTTAGCAGGAGATGAAACTATATTAGAAGAGTATTCAGAAGTTAAAGGATTATTGTTTACTTTAGAGTCTTTGGCTAAATTATTAAAGAAACAGTCACACAATCGTGGATGTATTGATTTTAATACCAAAGAAGCAAAGATCATTATGGATAAAAATGGCTATCCTGTAGATGTAACAGTTTTAGAGCGTGGTTTTGCCGAACAAATGATTGAAGAATGTATGATCTTAACCAATGTTTGTGTGGCTCACCATATGCATGTGAATAAAATTCCAAGTATGTATCGTGTGCATGAAAATCCAGATCCTAAAAAAGTTGCGACAATCTGTACCGTTGCGAATTCTTTACGTATTCCATTTGATTTCTATCCAGATGAAGTAAATGCTAGCCAAATCCAAAAATTCTTAGAATCGATTCAAGATGAAAACGCATATGAAGTCTTGTCTATGGTTGCTTTGCGTTCTATGCAAAAGGCGCGTTATGATGCGCATTGTTTAGGACATTTTGGTTTGGCACTTGAAGAGTATTGTCATTTTACAAGTCCAATTCGTCGTTATTCAGACTTAGTTGTACACCGTATGTTGCATGCGTATTGTTTTCATGAACAAAAGCGTACACCCTCAAATGATGAAAAGAAAATCGAAAAACAGGCTTTCCATATTTCTGAAAAAGAAAGAGACGCGATCATGATGGAAAGAATGGTGAATGACTATAAGAAGGCGCAGTTCATGGAAAAAAGAATTGGTCAAGTTTTTGAAGGAACAATTGTTGGTGTGATGAGTTTTGGTTTCTTTGTGGAAATGGATAATACAGTGGAAGGACTTGTTCCAGTTCATACTTTATCAAATGACTTCTACGATTATGATGAAGATACAATGACTTTAAAGGGACAGACACATGGTAAAGTATTCCAAATGGGAATGCGTGTACGTGTTGTTTGTACGGATGTCCAAAGAGAAAAAGGACAAGTGACATTTAGTTTATTAGAAAGAAGAAATCATGATTAAGGGAATTCACCCTGTCGCATTTAAATGTGAGACGCAAGAATAATATGATGAAATGATTTGTTTCTATCATGAATTATTAGTACTTCCCATATTGAGAAAGTGGGATACAGGCATTCATTTGGATTGTTTTAATAGTTGTATTGAGATGTTTTTGGATGGCACAAAATCAGTTGGGGAAGGATGTATTCGTCATTTTGCGCTTAGCACGGATGATGTGGATGAAATTGTCGAAAGAGTTCGTAATGCTGGCTATAAAGTGAGTGTGGACCCTAAAAATGTAGATATGAAAACAGAACCTGTATTTCCAATTCGAGTGGCTTTTATTGAAGGCCCGCTTCATGAATCTATTGAATTATTTTGTGAAAAGGCATAATTGGTAGGTTTTCTGTCCAAGTTGGTACTTGATTTGCACTAAATATTTTCTTTGTTAGAATGGAATCAGTTAAACAAAGGAGTGATTGAGATGAATCAAGTTCAAGGCGTAAAAGTAAACAAAAATTTCAATCTTTTCTTTGTACATATGTAAACTGGGGTGAACTATCATTCCAGTTTTTCTGTGATTTCAAGAGCAATAATGATGAGGAGGATGGTTGAAATGGATCAGAATTTTAATAAGGTATTTTGGGATGCATGTGCGAATGGAGATTTCCCAATGGTTTGTTCTCAAATCAAAGCAGGAGCAGATGTAAACTATCAAAATGGTGATGGCCGAACTGCATTGATGCGTGCAAGTAAGCGTGACCGTAAAGATGTTGTGCAGGTTTTACTTGATAATGGGGCTGACGTGAATATTTCAGATAATAAAGGGAAAACAGCTTTAATGACAGCTGCAAAAAAAGGCAATAAAACAATCTTAAAGGCTTTGATTGACGCAGGTGCAGATGTAAATGCCAAAGATGACAGAGGACGTACAGCTTTAATGCGTGCTTGCTTATTAGGACAAGATCGTTGTGTTGAAGTATTATTAGATGCTGGGGCAAAAATCAATGATCAAGATGAAGTAGGCCGTAGTGCTTTAATGGAAGCTTGTATTGCGTTTAAGCGTGACACAATTCACTTATTACTTGAAAGAAATGCAGACGTAAACTTATTTGATAATAATGGTGTAACTGCATTGATGCGTGCAGCTTATGGAGGATATCCAAGTTTAGTAGAAAAATTATTGGCATATGGTGCTGATAAAGATATGACAGATAAGCAAGGTCGCGTTGCATTAGATTATGTTCGTGAACACTGTAGAGCTCAATTAGAGCCAATCTTAAGATGAGGTTAAGCGTATGAGAGATTATCAGAGTTTTGAAGTACGTAACGTAAGCGTGATCGGACATAGTGGAGCTGGAAAAACAAGTGTTCTAGAAGCTATGTTGTATTATACAAAGGCAACAGATCGTTTTGGTAAAACAACAGAAGGAAGTTCAATGATTGATTTCGATGCTGAAGAAATTCGTCGTGGAATATCTGTTTATACAACAATTGTTCCAATTGAATGGGAAGATAGTAAAATTAATTTCATTGACACACCAGGTTATTTAGACTTTGTTGGTGAAAAACAAGGTGGTTTTGCGGTAGGTGATTCAAGTTTAATCGTAGTTAATGCCAAAGATCCTTTACAATCAGGAACTAAATTGGCTTATAAACAAGCTATAGCTGAAAAGAAGCCTACAATTTTCTTTATCAATAAGTTAGATGAAGAACACACAAGTTTTGATGCAAGTTATCAAGCATTGCGTGAAGAATTTGGTAAGAGTGTTATTCCGTTTGAAGTGCCTATCGTTGAAGATGGAAAAATCGTTGGATCTGTAAATATCATTAAAAATAAAGCCTGGTATTATAGTCCGGAATTAGCTGATAAAGCATGCCCAGTGCCTGAATCTATGCAAGAAGAAGTGGCTCTTTATAAAGATCAGATTGCCGAAGCGGTAGCGATGGGTGATGATGAATTAATGGAAAAATTCTTCTCTGGTGAAGAATTTAGTGATGCTGAATTAAAACGTGGTGTGCGTATTGGTGTACGTAATGGAGAAATTTGTCCAGTATATTCTGGTAGTGCAGTCAATTCAATTGGTATCCAACGTTTGATGGATTTAATCGTAGATTATTTCCCAACATACTCAGAAAGAGGTATGTACACAGCTACAACTCCAAATGGTGTTAAAGTTGAATTGTTGACAAGTGAAACAGAAGTTTTAACAGCACAAGTATTTAAAACGATTATGGACCCATTTGTTGGAAGAATCAGTTATGTAAAAGTATTGAGTGGTGTACTTGCGGCTGATAGTACAGTTGTGAATGCCAATAATGGTAAACCTGAAAAAATCAGTCAAATCTATATCGTTAAAGGTAAACACCAGACAGCGGCTGGTAAATTGTTTACTGGAGATATTGGTGCTTTAGTGAAATTACAAAATACTAGAACAAACGATACATTGTGTGATAAAGGCAAATTGTTGATGGCAGATCCAATCACATTCGATACACCGATGTATGGACAAGCTGTTGTGCCTAAGACTAAAAATGACGAGGATCGTTTATCAAATGGACTTGCTCGTTTACAGGAAGAAGATCCAACATTTAAAGTTGTAAACAATCCAGAAACAAAAGAAACAGTGATTTATGGTGTGGGTGATCAACACTTAGATGTTATTGTAAATAAATTAAATTCTAAATTTAAAGCTGAAGTTGTTTTAAGTGATCCAAAAATTACATATCGTGAAACAATCACAAAGACAGCTGTTGGTGAAGGTCGTCATAAAAAACAATCTGGTGGACATGGTCAATTTGGACATGTATTTGTAGAATTTAGTCCAAATCCAGATGAAGAAGAAATGGTATTTGCAGAAAAAGTATTTGGTGGAGCTGTTCCAAAACAATATTTCCCAGCTGTAGAAACTGGACTTCGTGAATGCTGCCAAAAAGGTCCTTTAGCAGGATATAAGATGGTAAATGTGAAGACAACATTGTTAGATGGTAAATATCATGATGTTGACTCAAGTGAAATGGCATTTAAGATGGCGGCACACTTAGCTTATAAAGATGCGATGACAAAAGTTCGTCCAATTTTATTAGAACCAATCATGAATGTTAAGATTCGTGTTCCAGATGAATTTACAGGAGCTGTAATTGGTGATTTGAATAAACGTAGAGGTTCAATCATGGGTATGACTCCAGTTGATTCAGATCAAGAAATCGATGTACAAGTTCCAATGGCAAATATGTCTAGATATTGTGTTGAATTAAGAAGTATGACAACTGGTTTAGGTACTTATACAATGGAAATGGACCGATATGATCCAGTGCCAGAACCTTATGCTTCAAGAGTGATTGAAGAGAGCAAAAAAGAGAAAGAATAGGACATACGTAAAAAGACAGCAAAAAAGGGCTGTCTTTTTCTATAGGATTTCAAAATGTTTTAGTGCACTGACTATTCCATCTTCTTGTACAGAATCTGTAATGTAGTCAGCTATTGCTTTTACATTGTCTTTGGCATTACCCATCGCAACACCGGTACCAACATATTTCAACATCGAAATATCATTTCCTCCATCGCCAAAGGCCATGGCTTCCTCTTTGTTGAAATTGAAGTAATCCAATATCTTTTGAATACCAATATCTTTTCCACCATTACAAGGAATGATATCACAAGCTCTATTCCACCAGCGAGCCACTTTTAATGTAGTTGTGTTTTCTAGAATCAACTCATCTTGATCTTCTGTAGTGGCAACCATCATTTGATAAATTTCTTCTTCCATAAAACTATTAAATTCATCAAGTACATGAACATGTTGGTTGGCAATTATGAAATATTCTTCTAAGATTTCATCATCAAAATTACATCCCATCTTATTGGTTCCAGCTAGAGTAACTGCTTTATTTAGTCTTTTTGCGTTTTCGACGAATGTTTCAATATCTTTTTTATCCATGGGATTCTTGTAAATCAATTCATTTTTGGTGAAACAATAGGAGCCATTAAAAGAAAGTACTGCATCAAATTCGATGCCATGAAATTTAGGAACGACAAATGGTGGCCTTCCCGTCGCTAAAATGATTTTGATGCCTTTTTGTTTAACTAAGTTTAATGCATCAACTAGTTCTTGGTGCATTTCCTTCTTGCCAAGTTCTAAAAGTGTTCCATCAATATCAAAAAATAAAATTTTAATCATAATCCATTCTCCATTCTTATTTTATTTTAGCATTACTTTGGAAAATTCAATAAATTTTGTGTATAATACAGAAATCAGGAGGGTATATATGAGTACATTTAAACGATTTTTACAATATTATAAACCATATAAAGGGATTTTCTTTATGGATCTATTTTGTGCACTCATCATGTGTATTGTTGATCTATCTTTTCCTTTGATTCTAAGTTATTGTACAGGACAATTTTTTTTGAAGTCATCCAATGAAATTTTAAAAGGAGTTTTCGTATTAGGAATAGGTTTGCTCGTTATGTATGTGATACGTGCATTGTGTCGTTATTACGTGAGTTGTCAAGGCCATGTGATGGGAGCCAACATGGAAAGTGATATGCGTCAAGACTTATTCAATCAATATCAACGTTTATCTTTCTCCTATTATGATAAACACAATACAGGGGTTATGATGTCTCGTGTTGTTTCAGACTTATTTGATATTTGTGAGTTTGCACATCATGGTCCTGAAAACTTATTTATTTCATTATTCAAAATTGTCGGATCTTTCATTATTTTGGCTACGATTTATTGGCCATTGGCATTGATTCTTTTGGCAGTGACAGTTGTGATGATGGTGTTTAGTTATTCTCAAAATAAAAAGATGCGAAGAACCTTTATGGAAAACAGAAAGAAGATTGGTAGTGTGAATGCAAGTCTTCAAGATTCTTTGGGTGGTATTCGTGTTGTACAATCTTTTGCGAATGAAGACATTGAAATTGATAAATTCAATCATTCAAACATGGAATTTTTGGAATCTAAAAAAGACAATTATCGTGTTATGGGTACTTTTCAAGGTGGAAATAATTTCTTCCAAGGACTTTTATATGTCACAATCATTGTATTTGGTGGGCTGTTTATCGCTAATGGCGATTTAAATCCAATTGTGTTAGCTACGTTTGCCTTATATATCAATGTCTTTGTTTCTCCAATTGAAGTGTTGGTTGAATTTACGGAGATGTTCCAAAAAGGATTCTCTGGATTTAGACGTTTTGAAGAGGTTATGAATGAAGTTCCTGAAATTCAAGATTCTAAAAATGCCAAGGATTTAGAAAATGTTTCTGGAAATATTGATTATGATCATGTGTCTTTCCAATATAATGAGAATGAAAAGGTTATTGATGATGTAAATTTACATATCAAGGCCGGTGAAAAGATTGCCTTAGTGGGACCAAGTGGTTCTGGTAAGACTACACTTTGTTCGTTATTGTCTCGCTTTTATGATGTCACAAACGGTTCTATTTGTATTGATGGTCAAAATATTAAAGATGTAACTTTAAAATCTCTTCGTTCAAACATTGGTTTAGTACAACAAGATGTATATTTGTTTACCGGAACAATTGAACAAAATATCGCTTATGGAAGACCTGGTGCAAGTCATACAGATATTGTGGAAGCGGCTAAAAAAGCGAATATCCATGATTTTATTATGTCTTTACCAGAAGGATATAATACGTTCTGTGGGGAAAGAGGAACGCGTTTATCGGGTGGACAAAAACAACGTATCTCGATTGCACGTGTATTCTTAAAAAATCCTAAAATCTTGATTTTAGATGAAGCAACAAGTGCTTTGGATAATGAGAGTGAGAGAATCATTCAAAAAAGTTTAGAAGATTTAAGCAAGAATCGTACTTGTATTACGATTGCCCATCGTTTATCTACGATTCGTAATGCAGATGAGATTGTCGTAATTGATGCGACAGGTATGCATGAACGTGGAACTCATGATGAATTGATGAAATTAAATGGTACTTATGCGAAATATTATAAGCTTCAATTTGAGGGGCTAAATTAGCAGGCATGCAAATGTCTGCTTTTCTTGTATCTTTGAAAAAAAAGTGATAAAATTTAAGTCGTAAATGAAAGCGTTTTTCGCTTGTTTTAGGAGGAATTTATCATGTTAAAAGGGATAGCAGCAAGTGCTGGTGTATCTGTAGCTAAAGTTTACAAATTGGAAACACCAAAAGTTGTTATTGAAAAAAAAGCAGGAGTAGCTGAAGAAGAAGTTAAAAAATTCGAAGATGCTCTAGAAAAAACTAAAAAGGATATCGAAGGAGTAAAAGAAAGAGCAGCTAAGCGTTTAAGCGAAGAAGAATTAGCTGTATTCGATGCCCACTTGATGATGGCTGGTGACCCTGAATTAGCTGCTCAAATTAAAGCTATGATCGAAAATGATTGTGTAAATGCTGAATATGCAACTGAGCAAGTAGCTAACCAAATGGTTGAAATGTTCGAAAGCATGGATAATGATTATTTCCGTGAAAGAGCAGCTGACATCAAAGACGTTACTTTCCGTTTAAAATGTAACTTATTAGGATTAACAATTCCTGATTTAACAAGCATTGCAGAAGATTCAATCATCGTTGCTCACGACTTGACTCCAAGTGATACAGCTCAGTTAAATGAATTTGTTAAAGGTTTCGCTACTGAAATCGGTGGTAAAACATCTCACTCAGCTATCATGGCTAACTCATTGGAAATCCCTGCAGTTGTAGGATGCCCAGGTGTATGTGATGCATGTAAAACTGGTGATACTTTAGCATTAGATGCATTAGATGGTGTTGTTGAAATCAATCCTGATGAAGCAACAATTGCTAAATATGAAGCTAAGGCTGAAGCATTCTTAAAAGAAAAAGAAGAATTAAAAGTATTGAAAAACGAAAAATCAGTAACTAAAGATGGACACGAAGTTGAACTTGCTGGTAACATCGGTGGATTCAAAGATGTTGAAGGTGTATTGACTAATGGTGGTGAAGGTGTCGGATTGTTCCGTACAGAATTCTTATACATGGATTCAGATCACTTCCCAACAGAAGACGAACAATTTGAAGCATACAAACAAGTATTAGAAGGTATGCAAGGTAAAAAAGTTGTTGTACGTACATTAGACATTGGTGGAGATAAACACTTATCTTACTATGAGTTCCCTCAAGAAATGAACCCATTCTTAGGATACCGTGCAATCCGTCTTTGCTTAAAAGAAACAGATATCTTCAAAACTCAATTACGTGCATTATGCCGTGCATCCGTGTATGGAAGACTTTGCATCATGTTCCCAATGATTGCTACAGTTAAAGAATTCTGTGATGCGAAGGCAATTTTTGAAGAAGTTAAGGCTGAATTAGTTGCTGAAGGTGTTGCAGTTAGTGACAGCATTGAAGTAGGTATGATGGTTGAAATTCCTGCTGCTGCAGTTCTTGCTGATCAATTTGCTAAATATGCAGACTTCTTCTCAATTGGTACAAATGACTTGATCCAATACTCTATGGCTGCTGACCGTATGTCTGAACACGTTTCATACTTGTATCAACCATACAACCCAAGTGTATTACGTTTAGTTGCTAACACAATCAAAGGTGCTCACGAACATGGTAAATGGGTTGGAATGTGTGGAGCCATGGCTGGTGAACCACATGCAGTTCCTATTCTTTTAGGTTTAGGTCTTGACGAATTCTCAATGAGTGCTACTCAAATCTTAAAGGCTCGTAAGGTTGTTAAATCTTTAAGCTATGAAGAAATGCAAGGATTAGCTCAAGAATGCTTAAATAAAGACACTGCTGATGAAGTTTTAGAAACAGTTAAAACTAAATTAGGTGAATAATTGATTCGGGGTTCTATTGAACCCCTTTTATTTTGTAGGGGGAATTTATGAAGCTTATATGGAAATATTTAATGAAATATAAAAAATGGTTCTTGTTGGATTTTATAAGCGTATTTGGTTTTGCCCTTGTTGAACTTGGAATTCCAACTATCATTTCAGATATGATTGATCATGGTATTGAAACACAAGACACAACTTATTTATATAGTCGTTTTGGGTTGATGGCATTCATTAGTGTGATTGGTGTAAGTGGGGTTGTGCTACTTGGCTATTGCTGCTCAAAAATATCGACAAATATTACGCGTGATATTCGTAATGACGTTTTTGAACATGCACAAGCATTCTCGGCTGCTGAAATGGAAAAGTTTGGTGTATCCAGTATGATTACACGTACAAATAATGATGCCTATCAAATTATGTTATTTTTAAATGTGATTTTAAAATCTGCATTATTAACACCGGTTATGATGTGTGTTTCGGTTATGTTAATTTTAAAAATCTCTTTAGAACTATCTTATGTAGTCTTAGCTACGATTCCTGTTGTTATTTTGGGCGTGATCATTGTTGCCAAAGTAAGTGAACCATTGAGTGAGAACCAACAAAAGTCGATTGACCACATTAATCAAATTTTGCGTGAAAATATTACGGGAATTCGTGTTATTCGTTCTTTTAATAAACAAGAGTATGAAAAGAAACGTTTCTCTAATGAAAATGATTTCTATCGAGATCAAAGCGCAAAACTATTTAAATTGATGTCTTGTACGGAACCATCTTTTTTCTTTTTGATGAATATCGCAACGGTGATTGTATATTATTTAAGTTGTACTTTACTAAATTCGAATGCGATTACCTTAGGAAATGTAGTGGCCTTTGTAGAATACTTATTCCACGTTATGATGTCTGTATTGATTTTCTGTATGGTGTTTATGATGTATCCTAGAGCGAATGTATCGGCTAAGCGTATTATGGACGTGTTGGATACAAAGCCAAGTATTATCAATGATGAAAATTCTATTCAATTGGATTCAATTCAAACATTGAGTTTTAAAGATGTCAGTTTTTCTTATCCAAATGGAGAAGAAGCCGTTTTAAAGAACATTGATTTTTCATGTCATAAAGGACAAAAGATTGCCGTGATTGGAAGTACAGGATCTGGTAAGAGTACATTAGTCAAATTAATGAATCGATTTTATGATGTAAGTCGTGGATTGATTGAAATCAATGGTGTTGATATTCGTAAATATAATTTAGAGAGTTTACGTACCCAAATTGGATATGTTGCACAAAAGGCACATATGTTTAAGGGAAGTATTCAATCGAATATTTGTTTTGGTAAGCCTGAGGCTAGTGTTGAAGAGATGGTTCATGCAGCAACGGTTGCGCAAGCCAGCGAGTTTATTTCGACAAGAGAGCACGGGTATGAAGATGAAATTGCAGAGGATGGAACGAATATTTCGGGTGGTCAGAAACAAAGGTTATCGATTGCTCGTGTTATCTTAAAAAAGCCGTCCCTTTATATTTATGATGATAGTTTTAGTGCTTTAGATTTTAAAACGGATGCAACATTAAGAAAGGCATTAAAACCTGAAGTAAAGAATGCGATTTTCTTTGTGGTTGCCCAAAGAATTTCTACCATTATGGATTCGGATATGATCATTGTTTTGGATGAAGGTCAGATTATTGGAATGGGAACACATGCACAATTGTTAAAGGATTGTAGTGTGTATCAAGAGATTGCTCATTCACAATTAACACAAAAGGAGTTGGATGATTTTGAAAGAAACTAAGAAAATGAAGTTTACTGAATGTCTATCTCATCTGTTTGTGTTTATAAAGCCGTATCGCTTTAAATTGTTATTTGGAATTTTAATGGTTATTACAGCCCAAGTGACTTTTGCCTTAAATCCAACTGTAGAAGGTATGATTACTACGCAATTAGCTGCAGATATTTCAGCGCATCAACCAATTCAGGTAGATAAAGTTGTACATATCTTATGTATCTTATTTTCCATCTATATTGTGAAGACAATATCTCAATTTTTAATGGCTGTTTTTATGACGGATGCGATTCAGAAGACGATGTTTGATGTTCGTAATGCGATTGAGAATAAAATTCATCATTTACCTGTATCTTATTTTGATCAAGAAAAAACGGGAGAGTTATTATCACGTATCACAAATGATGTGGATACACTATCGAATGCGTTGCAACAAACTTTATCACGAGTGATTTCGGCTATATGTACATTTACTTTTGTGCTATTCATGATGCTAAGAATCAATGTGCTAATGACGTGTATTATTCTTGTGGCATTACCTGTTATTGCGCTTTTATCAAAATTTGTAGTTAAGAAATCACAGCCTCTATTTGATGATCAACAAAATACATTAGCCGATTTGAATGGTACCATCAATGAATTGTATGATGGATATAGTGAGATTCTTTCTTATAATCAACAAGAACATGCTTTAGAAAGATTTCAAAAAGGATAATGAAAGAATGCGTATATCAAGCTTTAAGGCGCAGTTTGTGTCAAGCTTGATCAATCCATTATGTTCTTTGATTACCTATTTAAGTATTGGTTGTGCAAGCCTTGTTGGTTGCCTTCAAGTATTAAATGGAACTATCGCATTAGGGCAACTACAAGCTTTTATTCGTTATATTTGGCAAATCAACGATCCGATTTCTCAAATATCTCAATTATCAAGTGCAGTACAATCTGCCTTTAGTGCCATGTCACGTTTATTTACTTTCTTAAATCAACCAATTGAAGAGGATGTTATATCCAAATGTCAAATTGATGAAGTTCGCACGATTGAATTTGATCATGTACAATTTGGATATGATGATAATCTATTAATGAAGGATGTTAATATTGATGTACATCAAGGTCAAACCATTGCTATTGTAGGTCCTACAGGAGCAGGTAAGACAACATTGACAAACTTATTACTACGGTTCTATGACGTAAAGGGTGGAAGTATTAAAATTAATGGTATTGATATTCGAGAATTGTCATATCATGATTTAAGAAAACTTTTTGCGTTGGTTCTACAAGATACGTGGTTGTTTGAGGGAAGTATTGAACAAAATATTGCGTATGGAAATGAAAAAGTATTAAAAAATGAAATTGTGGAAGCTGCAAAACAAGCGAATGTTCATCACTTTATACGTACTTTAACTGATGGCTATGATACTTTGATCAATGAAGAGGGTAGCAATATTTCTCAAGGTGAAAAACAATTATTAACGATTGCACGTGCTCTTATAAAGAATCCAGAAGTCTTGATTCTAGATGAAGCTACGAGTAGTGTAGATACAAGACTTGAAAGACGTCTTCAAGGTGCAATGGATCGTGTCATGGAAAATCGTACATGTTTTGTGATTGCACACCGTTTATCTACAATCATTAATGCAGATAAGATTTTGGTGCTTGAACATGGAGATATCGTTGAACAAGGCACACATGAAGAATTATTGAATATGAATGGAGTTTATGCAAGATTGTATAATGCTCAATTTGCAAAATAAAGAGTCTGATTATTCATTCAGACTTTTTTTGATGCCTACGGCAATGGCTGTGGCAATATTGTCAGTATGATTTTTAAGATAATATAAATCCGAATCATCCGATATAAAGCCAGCTTCAATCAAAATGGCATCCATTTTGTTGTTTTTGACAATATACAATGGGGTTTCATTGGTGTCTAACAAGCCTCTATTGGTTGAATAATCCAATTGATCAAGCTGCTTAAGAATGGAGTTAGACAATTTCACCGTATTCTTGTTGTTGAAATCACAATAGATTTCATATCCATTGGCTTCATATACACTTGAATTTAAATGTATGGATACAAAGAGATCTGCATTCTTTTTATTTGCTAAATCACAACGCGTTTGTAAATCTTCTGTATTATCATTTGACCATGAAACAGAGTCACTTGTACGTGTATATACAACTTTATGGCCATAGGACTTGAGTTGTTTTCCAACAAGTAGTGCGATATCTAAATTGATATTTTTTTCATAATCGCCATAGTTGCTTTCAGCCCCTACATCATATCCTCCATGACCAGCATCAATCATAATGGTTTCTTTTGTGCTTTTGGCAGAAATGTTTCTATTAGTTTCATTGAGTAATGTAAAGGTGCATCCTATACAAAAAATCAATAAGAGTGACATTAATAATTTTTTCATGGACTTATTAAAACATGTAATCCTTAAATGTTTCTTAAATTACTGTCCTTTAAAATTAAGTTAAAACTGTACGTTTAAAAGAATACAGTAAAATGATAATATAAGGACAAGTTTTAAAAAGGAGAAATGATTATGACAAATGAAACAACAAAAAGAATTGCCAAAACAGCTTTAATGATCGCGTTGATCTTCGTATGTACATTTACAATTAAACTTCCAAATCCAGCAACTGGAGGATATACACATATGGGAGATTGTATGGCATTTTTAGCTGTACTTGTCTTAGGTAAAAAAGATGGGGCTTTAGCTGCAGGATTAGGAGCCGCATTAAGTGATTTATTGACTGGAGCCATGATTTGGGTGCTTCCTACATTTATCTTTAAATTCATTATGGGATATATTATGGGTGTTGTACTTGAAAAGGGAAACAATGAAAAATTAGATTGGATCGTTGGAGCTATCCTTGGTGGTTTGTTTCAATGTTTCGCATATACACTATTTAAAATTCCTTTATTTACAGCAACAGTCGCCTTTGCGTCTGTACCTAGACTTTTAGCTCAAACGATTATGGGACTTGTTATTTATGCGATTGTTGCCAATATCTTAGCTAAATCTAAAGTATTATCTTTGCAAGGAGTTGTCGCATGAAAAAAATCGATGCACATGCACATTTAGGATATATTGGTGGATGGGCCAATGTAAAAATGGATGCAGACGAATTAATTTCGTTAATGGATACATATGAAATTGAAACGACAATGATCTGTGTTTTGGATAATGAAGAAGCTTACAAGGCTATGCAGAAATATCCAGGACGTATTGAAGGATGTGTCTATGTGAATCCTTTAGAGCCAAATTGTTTAGATTTGATTGATAAATATATAAAGCTTGGTTTTAAGGCCATTAAGCTACAGCCATTACGCCATGCATATTGTGCGGATAGTGAAATCGTAGATCCTGTATTAGATAAAGGCGAAGAATATGGTATTCCTGTTTGTATACATTCGGGGCATCCTCCTTATTCACTTCCTTGGCAAATTGGATTACTTGCCCAAAGACATCCCAACTGTAAAGTACTAATGATTCATATGGGACATGGTCATGGAGTTTATATTGATGCAGCATTAAAAATGGCTCGACGATATCCAAATATTTACTTGGAAATGTCGGGTATGCCTATGCATACAAAAATTAAAGAAGCGTATGATACGGTTGGCCATAATCGTATAATGTTTGGAACGGATACTCCTTTCCATCATCCTACAGTTGAGATGCAAAAAGTATTAATGTGTGGCGTAGATGAACAAGGCTTAGAAGATATTTTCTATAATAACGCAAAGGAATTTTTTGATGTATAGACAAAACTAGTAACGGGTAAAGCTTAACGGCTTTCCCTTTTTTTCGTTTCTTTTGTGAAACTTATGTGATGCCTCTCCAAAACTAATAACTTCCGTTGTTGCTCTTTTTTATGTTTATTTTCTCATTTTTCTTAAACCAAGAGCTTTGTTTAGAAAAGTGATTTAGTGAAATGAACACATTTTCCTTAAACTAACAACTTCTTTTGCAAAACTCATACAGTGAGTGGGTACTAAAACGGTTAAACTAAGAATTACGTTTACAAATTGGTAATATGATAGTGGTACAAATTTTTGTATGAAATTAAACACGATATATTTCCTCTCTACAAACCACTTATATTTTGTGTTAAAATAATTTAATAAATCGGAATTTGGTGGAATAATAGTATGCAACATAAAGGAACTAAGCGAATAGAAACAGATAGACTAATACTAAGGCCATTTTGTATAGATGACATAAATGCTTCATACAAGAATTGGACTTCTGACGAGAAGGTTACAGAATTTTTAAGATGGCCTACACATGCTAGCGTGGCAATAACGGAAAGAGTAATAAAGGATTGGATAGAAAAAAGTAAAGAGAAAGATTTTTATCAGTGGGCAATTGTCCTTAAAGAGTTTGGGGAACCTATTGGCACAATAAGTGTTGTTGATAGCAATGAATCACTGAACATTCTACATATAGGTTATTGCATTGGCAGTAAATGGTGGCACAAGGGATTTGCGACAGAAGCATTTGGCGCAATAATTCCATATTTATTTGATGAAGTTGGAGCAAATCGAATTGAGTCTCAGCATGATCCAAATAATCCACACTCAGGAAAAGTAATGGAAAAATGCGGATTAACTTATGAAG
Organism: Holdemanella porci; assembly: GCF_009696075.1. Taxonomy (GTDB): domain Bacteria; phylum Bacillota_I; class Bacilli_A; order Erysipelotrichales; family Erysipelotrichaceae; genus Holdemanella; species Holdemanella porci. Next base: position 27,751 of record NZ_VUMR01000011.1, read on the forward strand.
GAACATTACGCCAAGCTGATTTTAACAATAAAGGTATCGTGGATGCTTGTGTGTATAGTTTGCTGAAAGTAGATTGGGAGAATACGAAACATAGATAACTTTAAGTTTGCACACTTACTACATTTCAAAGACACACGTTTGCAAAGTTCGCTGCATTTTTTGTGACATAGTGGGATGCGATTTTCAAATATTGTGAGATTTATCTTTAAAAACTTCCAGTTTGTCGATGTAAAGACAAAACTAGTAACGGGTAAATCTCATCGATTTACCTGCTTTTTTTATGCCTTCTATTTAACTATTGGGAGTGTTTTGGATGTCTTGGTGAGGATGGTTTGTCCAAGTTATAAAAAGAGAAGACCTTCATCGAAAGCACCTGCATCTAAGAATATCTGTGATTGCATCTCGAACGCCTAAGAACAAAGAGACTTAATGTTTCTTTGTTTTATTGTGCTTTCACTGATGTATCAAGATGCAATGCAGAAAGATTGTTGCGAACAGAAATTGCACGAGTTCAAACACAAGCACAGGCAGAATCTTATGAAGCTAACGGAATTGATGAGTATGAATATATAGCGTGTAGCTTAAAAGATGTTTGTCGTTTGTGTAAAGAAATGGATGGCAAAACATTCAAGCTTAAAGACATGGAAATAGGAGAAAACGCTCCACCTATGCATCCAAATTGTCACTGCAGTACAGCACCTTATTCAGATAGGAAAATATATGAGAATTGGTTAGATGGCCTAGCAAATGGAGAGCATAGTTTAAGGTTTGATGAGTGGAAAACATTAAATGCTCAAGAAAAAGAAAAATCATATATTAAGGAAACTGGTAAGACCGGCCCTTGCCATGTAGATGCTAAATTAATGAATTCAAAAAAGTATCATGATAAATATGAGAACATAACTGAGCATAAATCAGTTAACGAATGCCTATATCAGGAGGTCTTAAAAATCTTAGATGATAATAATGATACAGAGTTTGAACATATAATAGCTGTTCACTCTAGAAAGAGAGAGTTATTAGTGAAAAATACAGAAGCAGCCAAAAGAGGCATGAAACACCAATGTGGTTTTTCAAAGAAAGAAAGTAAATTTTTAGAAGAATTAGAAAGTACTTTTGAGGTTTTGCACAACCACCCCAACAGTTCATTACCTTCAAGAGACGATATACAGAAGTTATATGAGCGAAAAAAACAGGCGTCTTCTATTATAGCCTGTCATGACGGAACCTTGTACATATTAAAAAAATTAAAAGGCTTAGAGAAAGATGAAATTGACAGTCTGGTTGAGAAGGTCTATCATGATACTAAAGTAAAGTATCAAGGATATAGTGAAGGAGCAATTGAATCTAAATGTTCTGAATCTTTAATCAAAATGTTGAATAAAATGGGGTGCTTGGACTATGTCGAAAAATAAGAAAAAAAAGATGACTCTTGAAGAATTATACGAAGGCTCTGACTATATTATTGATGATAGTAAAATGCCTTCAGCCGAGGAAATGAAGAACTTTGAAATACCAGCTGAGTTACAACAAGAAGCGTTGGAGTCAGCTTTGGAAATTGCTAGAGAATTCATGCGTGAGCGAGGAAAAAAAGTTACTTTTTAACAGATGAGTCGGCAAAGCGTCGGCTTTTCTTTTTTACTTATAGCGAAAGGAGATACTATTATGGCTAGTAACGATATGCAGGTATTGATGTACAAGATTTTAAAGTATTTATATGAATGCATGAAACTTGGCAAAGAAGCAAGGTTAGAAGACTTTTCATATAATTCAAAACTCTTTGATATTCCTAAAAACTATTGGTTGGAAATTATTTGCACGTTAGTAACCCATGGCTACATCAAAGGATTTAAGGTATATGAGAACAAGTATAAGGATGTTAAACTTTATATAGAAAACGATCCGCCATTCAAGATTACCTATGAAGGTGTTATCTTTTTGGAAGAAAACAGTGGCATGAAAAAAGCATCTGAATTTGTAAAAGATTCTTTTAATGTCGTGCTATCTTCTTTGTTGGGTGTTATTCTATAGAAAAAAATATGATGTAATTATGGTCACTCAAATGAGTGGCCTTTTATTATGCAAGGGAGTGATACTATGTGATAAAAATTAAAATAAAACAGACAGAAAGTGATTGCCTGATTGAAGTACATGGCCATGCTCGTTACGCTCCGATAGGAAAGGATATCGTCTGCAGCGCTATCTCAGTACTATTTTTGACATTGGCCAATTCAATCTACGAAACATCCGATGCACTTTGCAGATATTATAAACCTGATAAAGATAGCAAGACGTTGTATATCTCAGGTTTGGACCTTGCTGGAGAATTAGCAATTAATTTCTTTAGAACACAAACAAACGAAGCAAACTTTGGAAGTTCTTAGTTTCATGAAATTAGAACAAATCTTTTTCGTAAAAGAAGCTTATAGTTTCATAATGAAGAAACAAGATAATTTTTTAAAAGAAATTGTTAGTTTCTTAAAGAATCTGTTAGTTTCATGAAAATTCTCGCTAAATACACGGCTTAGTTTCTATATGCACATTATAGTTTAATGATGACAATCGGAATTTAAATGTTTCTCTACGCCATTTCCTTTACTCATTTTTAACTTTTTTGATTAGCGGCTTATCTTGCGAAGAAAGCCAAGCACCTACAATCATTAACACAAGTGCGACAAAATAAGTAACTTCAGGCATTTCTCTAAAGATAATCAGCGAAAGAATTGCTGCTATAAATGGAGCAACGGCATAATAAGCACTTGTTCGTGCTGCACCAAGTAATCTTTGTGCATATACGTAAAAGTAAATACTCAATCCGAATGCTACAAATCCTACACAAAGAACAGCAACGATACTCCAAAGTGCCTCTATCCGTTCTCCAATAAACAATCCGATAATGAGGGAACCGATACCCGAAAATATTCCTTTTAGCAGAACAATCTGCAATGGATCTTTTGACGATATTTTTCGAGTGCAATTATTCTCAAATCCCCAACAAATGGCGGCAAGTAAAACAAAAAACGAACCATATGAAAAACGCAGACTTGATACATCTTCAAAAGACAGTATTCCACAGGATAACGTAACAAAAAATATCCCAAACCACAGTCTTGTGCTGATTTTTTCTTTGAATACCATAAGAGCAATTATCGCTGTTGCTACAATTTCAAAGTTATTAAGCAACGACGCATTTGCGGCAGTTGTATAGTTTAGACCAAACAGCAAACAAATAGGAGCAGCAATATCTAAAACTATCATTGCAATCGTGTATGGTAACTCTGATTTTGTTAATTTTAATTCTTTTGCTTCATATTTCTTTATTTTCCGTATAAGAGCAATAAATATCATTCCTACTCCTGCACCAACATAAAGAAAACCAGCCATTAAAGTAGGCGGCATAAATTCAAGCAATATCTTTGAAAAAGGAGCATTTATGGCATACAGTACTGCTGCAAGTATCGCAAATGATATCCCTTTCTTGATTTTCTGTTCTGTTTCCATTTTCTTGACACCTCCAAAGTACTACGATATGATTTGTAGGTTATCTAACATCTTGTTCGATTGTATCATTAGCATATTTGGGCGGACAATAATTAAATCAAAAGAAATGTACGTTATTGAACATTTTTTCAAATTTGTACGGAGGAAGATAATGGACAGACGACAGCAGAAGACACGAGAAGCCATTTTTCATGCATTCAGCACATTGCTTGAAAAGAAAAGTTACAATCATATCACAGTACAAGAAATACTTGATACTGCAAACATCGGCAGAAGTACCTTTTATGCTCATTTTGAAACGAAAGACGAATTATTAAATGCAGTCTGTAAGGAACTGTTCGGACATATCATTGACAGTGCTATGGATAAAACTCATACACACGGACTTTACTCAAATGAAGAAATGCCACAATCTGTTTTTTGCCATCTTTTACAGCATTTGCAAGAAAATGATAACAATATTTTAGGATTACTATCTTGTGAAAGTAGCGAAATTTTTCTTCGTTACTTTAAGGATAGCTTAAATGAATTGGTACAAACACAATTTGTAAATCACAACCGCAAGCAAAATCAAGACTTACCCCAAGAATTTCTTGTTAATCATATTTCAGGAAGCTTTGTAGAAATGGTTTTATGGTGGTTGAAAAATAATAAAGAACATACGCCAGAAGAATTAGATTACTATTTTCGTGCTGTTATTGAGCCGATTTTATAAAAAAATAAGTGGGCAACGAATCGTAATTTGTATCAGCGTAAGAAGGAGAGCAATATCATGTTTAGAACAATTCGTAAAAAGAAAAATGAAATCAGCATTGACACGGCAAAGGCTCTTTTGCAGTCCAGCCGACGTGGCGTTCTTGCCGTAAATGGAGATGACGGATATCCCTATGCAATTCCTATCAACTATGTCTACGATGACGATGCGCAGAAAATTTATTTTCATGGAGCACGTGTAGGTCATAAAGTAGATGCACTGCGTGCCTGTGACAAAGTATGCTTCACGGTATATGGAAATGAAACCATCAAAGAAGAAGATTGGGCACCGTTTGTGCAGAGCGTTGTGGTATTCGGCAGATGCCACCTCGTAGAATCCGGTGCAAGAGCAACAACTCTGTTAAAACGATTTGCAATGAAATACTATCCCAGCGAACAGTTAGTTGATGAGGAAATTGCCCATGCAGGAAAGGCTGTGCAAATTTTTGAAATAGACGTGGAGTACCTCAGCGGCAAGGAAATACAGGAACGATAAATTCAAGTTTGTCGATGTATAGACAAAACTAGTAACGGGTAAACCTTATCAATTTACCCGCTTTTTTTATGCCTTCTATTTAACTATGGGGAGTGTTTTGGAGGTTTCCGTGACGATGGTTTGTCCAAGTTGTAAAAAGAGAAGACCTACATCGAAAGCACCTGCATCTAAGAACATCTGTGATTACATCTCGAATCCCTAATAACAAAGAGACTTAATGTTTCTTTGTTTTTTGTGCTTTATTGAGCACGAATAAGCAAATGTAATTCTTAGTTTCATGAAGTGAGAATAAATCTTTTTCGTAAACGTAACGCTTAGTTTCACGAAAACATTAGTCTAATTCTAGACTACGTTACTCGTTTTTAGTTTCACCGTTTCAAGTGAGTATTACCCGTTTGTCCTTTAATGGTTTGTGTTCTGTCTCGCTAAATGCACGGCTTAGTTTCTATATGCACGTTATAGTTTAACGATGACATTTGAATTAGGATAGTTTTATCCTAATTTTTTTCTTTACAAGTGATATACACTGATATATACTGTTATATAGAAGGTGATACAATGATTATTATCAATAATAGTTCAATGATTCCTATTTATGAACAGATTGTGAATCAAGTGAAACAAAATATTGTGGATGGTAAGTTAAAAGAAGGAGATGTTTTACCGAGTGTTCGTGGTCTATCAAAAGATTTAAAAATATCGGCTTTAACTGTTAAAAAAGCATATGACATATTAGAAGCGGATGGCTTATGTAGAACGGTTCAAGGTAAGGGTTCTTTTGTGTTGGGGGTAAATCCTGGGTTGGTACATGAGCAGCGTGTAGTTGAGATCCAAAAGAATTTAGAGAAGGTACTTGATAAAGCGAAATCTTATGATTTATCACAGGATGAAATTAGAGATTTATTTGAAATCTTGATGGAGGAATAAGAATATGCGGTTTGTAAAGACATATAATGATTTTAAATTGGATTGTAAACTTGAATTAAAGCCAGGAACAATAACGGCTTTAATTGGTCGTAATGGCTCTGGCAAGACCACTTTGTTTAAATTGTATCTTGGTTTAATTGAAGATGATGATAAACATACAAATCAAGTGAATAAAGAAGAAATTGGTGTTGTATGGAATGATTCGAGTTTTAGTTTGGTTTTAAATGTTCTTGAAATTAAAAAGATTCTAATGTATTCCTATACACATTTTGATTGTGATTATTTTGATTCTATGATTTCTCGATTTGAACTGGATCCAAAGAAACCATTAAAAGAATATTCTACAGGTATGCTTTCAAAACTGAAGATCATTATTGTGACAAGTCTTCATGCGAAAATATTATTGTTGGATGAACCAACGAGTGGTTTAGATGTGATTGCACGAAACGAAGTGTTAGATTTGTTGCGGGATTATATGGAACAAAATGAAGAGGTTTCCATATTGATTAGTTCGCATATCGCAAGTGATTTGGAAGGCTTGTGTGATGAATTTTACTTTGTTGAAAAAGGAAAAATCATTCTACAAGAACAGGATTTAGAATCATATGCATTATTAAAGGGTGTAGATGAAACTGTGGATTTAAGCTATGCATTAAAAAGGATAGGCACGACGTATCTTACAAATGAAAGACAATTTTATGTAGAAAACTATCCAAATCTAGTCATTGAAAAAGCACATATTGATGATTTGATGGAATATATGATCAAGGGGGAAACTATATGAAGGGTTTGTTAGTCAAAGATTTCTTGTTGATGATAAAAAGTAAGAAAGTCATATTGTTTATGGTGTGCATTGGAATCATTGGTGGGATAAATGATATTTCATTTGCGACAGGCTATATTTTGATGTTTCTTGCGATATTAAGCTTATCTACAATTTCGTATGATGAAGCCAATCACGGCTTAAAGACTTTGTTTACGTTACCTATTTCTAAATCGGATTATGTGAAAGAAAAATATTTGTTTTCTTTGATTATTACAGGGATTGGTTTTGTGTTTGTCACAATATTAGGTTGTTTTAGTAAAAGTGGCTTCATGGAAACACTTATAATCTTATCAACCGCTTTGTTGTTGTTAGCTCTATCTTTGCCTTTTCAATTAAAGGAAGGCAACGAAAAAGGAAGAATTGTTTTATTTGTGGTTGTGTTTGGATGTACCTTCTTATTCGCTTTCTTAAATCAATTTATTCCTAAGTTCTTTCAATCGATTGAATCATTATTGAACACATTAGATCCTATTATGTTTAGTGTAGGTTTATTGATTACAAGTTTTATTCTATATTTTATTTCTATGAGGATTTCAATTCGTGTTTACAATAAGCGAATTCTTGATTAACGTACTAATTTATCTACAATACTGTTGATGATATTCGCAATTTCTTCACAAGATTCAATACATCCTGCATCGATCCATTGTTGGATGGTTGCCAAGGATCCAAAAAGAATGTAGTTTTTGATGTATGGATTATTTTGTGAGACTTGTTCAAGCTGATTATTGATGGAATCGAGTGCTAGAACTTGTTTAGGAAATTCATTGTCGACATTGCATTCAAAAAAGATTTTGATGGTTTCTTTATTGGATTTTAAAAATTGGAGTAATTGGATAAAAAAAGTTTCTTTTGGCTGATCATTTAATTGTTCATTGATCAATTGTATGACTTCTTGCTCCATTTCTTTAATGACATCATATTGACTACCATAATATTTTTGAACCTCTCATCACTGAAGTGACAAGATTCTTGGGAACAGGTTTCCATCGAAGCCTTTCTTACCAAGCTATCCCCGCAGTTCCTGCGGTTTTTATTAATTTTAGTTAATTTGCTAATATGCCTTGCATCAATATATTGATGGATGCATTTATATCTCTGTCATGATTTGAATGGCATTTTGGGCATATCCATTCTCTTACTGTTAAATCTTTTGTTCCTTCATTCTTATATCCGCAACAATGACAGGTCTGACTGCTCGCATAGAATGTATCCACTTTCTTGATTACCTTTCCATACCACTTTGCTTTATATTCTAGCTGTGTTGTAAACTTTGACCAGGATACATCCGATATAGACTGGGCTAGATTGTGGTTTTTAAGCATATTGTCTACTTTTAAATCTTCAATGCAGATAATGTCATATTCTGTAATGATTCTAGTAGATAGTTTGTTGACAAAATCCATTCTTTGATTCGCTATCTTTTCATGAAGTCTTGCGATCTTGATCCTGTTTTTGATCCAGTTGCGGCCGCCCTTTGTTTTTCGTGACTGCTGCTTCTGTAGCTTTTTCAGTTTCTCAATCGACTTCTTCAGATATTTTGGATTCTCCACCTTTTCTCCATTACTCAATACAATAAAATCCTTGATACCTAGATCTATACCTGTTTCATTGTATGTTAGTGGAAATAAGACTTCTTCTACATCCGTATAACATAATGAAACATAATACTTTCCACTTGGTACTTGTGATACCGTTGCACTCAATAGTCTTCCCTTTGGCGTTCGTGTTTTCTTTATCTTTACAAGACCAATCTTAGGAAGCTTGACCTTATTTTCATACAGTTCAATATTTCCATTCGTATATTTTGTTGTATATGAATAACGATGTGTCTTCTTCGATTTGAATCTAGGATATTCCGCCTTTTTTCGAAAGAAATTGATATATGCCGTATCCAGATTCTTTACACTGGACTGTAGAGCAATCGAATCCACTTCCTTAAGCCATTCATATTCTTTCTTTAAAGAAACTAGATCCTTAGCACATGCCGAATAACTTAACGTGATTCCATCTTTTTCATAGGCATCCTTACGTTTTGCCAGGTAATGATTATATACAAAACGAGTGCAGCCAAAAGTCTTGGCCAGCAATATTCTTTGTTCTCTATTTGGATACATACGATACTTGAATGCCTTTTCCATGATGATTTCTCCTTATTGATTCGCTATTTTCTTTTTTGACTTCTTATATACTCTATAATCTGTTCTTCTGTATTTTCAGAAACTGTAGCTACAAAATAAGAAGGATTCCATAGATGTCCACCCCATAACTTGGATCTTAGATCATCCCCAAACTCTTTCATCAAGAGTCTGGCCGATACACCCTTCATAGCTTTTATAATATTTGGAATGTAATGCTGCGGCGTACAATTGATCAGCATATGGATATGATCTTCCTCCATATTCATTTCCAGAATTTGAAAACCATTATCCTTTGAAATCTGAGTCAGCAGCTCTTTTAATCTTGTTGCGACCGGTCCATTCAAGACATCACGACGATACTTTACACACCATACAATATGATACTGTATTGAATAGACATAGCCTCTTCCTTTAACAACTTCCATATGTTTTTCCTTCATCAATATTATAACATATGTATATATTCAAAGCACTATATTTATTATTTATTTTTAAATTATTTATCTAACATCTGCATATCCAATTCATCTCATGACTAAAGTCACGAGTGTTCTTAGATTGCATTATAAAAGGTGGAACGATTGATATCGGACTTTTCACATAAGCTAGAAATGGTGATCTTATTGATGTCTTTTTCTTTTAGACATTCGAATAAAGCTTCTCGAATACATCTTTTTGTCATTTGTATTTTTCTATTCATAATCAACACCTGTTGCTTTCGTAACAATATGTTAAAATCAGTCGATTGAAAAATCAAGAGAGAATTCATTATAATTAACTCAAATGGAGGGATTTTATGCTTCAATGTAAAAATATTATGAAAGATTATGTTTCAGGAGATGAAATTGTACATGCATTAAAAGGTGTGTCACTTTCTTTTCGTGAACATGAATTTGTTTCAATACTTGGACAGAGTGGATGTGGCAAGACTACGTTTCTAAATATTATTGGTGGTTTAGATCATTATACTTCTGGTGATTTAATTATCAATGGAAAGAGTACAAAGGATTATAGTGATAAAGACTGGGATACGTATCGTAATCATCAGGTTGGTTTTGTGTTTCAATCTTATAATCTGATTATGCATCAAAGTGTTTTAAGTAATGTAGAATTGGCTTTAACACTAACGGGAGTCAACAAAGAGGAAAGAAGAAAAAGAGCTATAGAGGCTTTAAATAAAGTTGGACTTTCGGATCAAATTCATAAAAAGCCAACTCAGATGTCGGGTGGACAAATGCAGCGAGTGGCCATTGCCCGTGCTATTGTCAATAATCCAGATATTATTTTGGCCGATGAGCCAACTGGTGCTTTGGATAGTGCAACAAGTGTGCAGATTATGGAGATTTTAAAGGATATCTCAAAAGATAAGCTTGTCATTATGGTTACCCATAATCCGCAATTGGCAGATGAATATTCGAGTCGAATTATACGTTTAAAGGATGGTACTTTAGTATCGGATTCTAATCCTTTTAATGAATCAGAAACCAATGTGGATACGAGTGTGTTAAAAAGACCAGGCATGTCTTTTAAAATGGCTTGTTCATTAAGTTTAAATAATTTAATGACAAAAAAGACACGTACATTTTTAACCTCTTTTGCCGGAAGCATTGGTATTATTGGAATCGCATTGATTATGTCATTGTCGCATGGTATGCAGTCCTACATTGATCAAATGGAAAATGATACTATGGCCAGTTATCCGATTGAGATTCAAGCTAATTCAAGTGATATGTCTACGTTAATGACAACGATGATGGGTATGAAGAAAAAGACAGAAGAACATACGGATTCTAAAATCTATTCTCGTCCTTATGTGGAGGATGTATTAGAATCTTTATCGAGTTCAAAAAAGAATAACTTATCGGCTTTTAAATCGTATATTGAAAGTAGTAAGGGTAAAGAATTTAGAAAGACGGCGAAAGCGATTGAGTATGATTATAATTTAAATCTTCAGGTTTATAATGAAAATACAGATTCGGGCTTAGTGCAAGTATCGCCAAATGGTTTGTTGGATAAACTAGGAATGTCGGATATGATGTCCATTCAATCGCAATTCATGGATTCAAGTGCTATGACCAATGATCAAGTGTGGCTTTCTTTACCCGAATCGAAAAAGCTTCGAGATGATGAGTATCAGCTTGTCGAAGGTAAGTGGCCAACAAACTATAATGAGGTGGCTTTAGAGGTCGATGAAAATAATGAGATTACGGATTATGCACTTTATTCCTTAGGATTATTGGATCAGGATGAATTGGTTAAAAATTATCAGAAGATTTTAAATGGAGAGACGGACAAGATTTCAAAGACAAATCTAAAATCTTATAGTGTGGACGATATCTTAAATTTGAAGTTTAGATTGGTTCTAAATAGCGATTTATATCAAAAGGTAAATGGTTTGTGGATCAACCAAAGTGAAAATGAATCGTATATGAAGGGTGTTGTTTCGAAGAGTCCTGAAATCAAGGTGGTTGGAATTATTAAGCCAAGTGAATCCACGGTTTCACAACCAACAATGGGTGGTGTGTATTATACAAAGGCTATGGAAGAGTATGTAACTTCTAAGACGGAGAATGCTGAAATTGTAAAAGAACAAAAGACAAATCCAAATATCAATATTTTTACGCAAACAGAGTTTGCTTCAGGTCAAAAGATGAGCATGTCAAATCTTACAAATGAGCAGATGATGCAGCTTTCAAGTATGTCGCAAGAAGAATTGATGAATTACATGAATACGTATAATGAGAATATCAATGCGACGTATGATTCGAATTTGACAAAACTTGGTGTTGTAGATTATTCAACTCCGACAAAGATTTCTTTGTATGCGTCAAGTTTTGATGGAAAAGAAAAGCTGAGTGATTTGATTACTTCTTATAATAAGAAACAGACAAAGAGCGATGTGATTACGTATAATGATTTTATTGGAACTATGTTAAGTTCAGTAACAAGTGTTGTAAATATCATTAGTTATGTTTTGATTGCCTTTGTATCTGTATCTCTCATTGTATCTAGTATTATGATTGGTATTATTACTTACATTTCAGTATTAGAGCGTACAAAAGAGATTGGTATTTTACGATCAATTGGTGCTAGTAAGAAAGATATTACGCGTGTATTTAATGCAGAAACATTCATTATGGGATTGATTAGTGGTGTATTAGGCATACTAATTACACTTGTATTAAATGTTCCAATTAGTGTGGTCGTTGAGAATATGACTGGTGTTGCGCATATTGCCAAATTACCAGTCAATGGAGCTGTATTCTTGATTTTCATTGATTTAGTATTAACCATTCTTGCAGGATTGATTCCATCCAAGATTGCGAGTAAAAAAGATCCTGTAGAGGCATTAAGAAGTGAGTAATCACTTCTTTTTTGGTATAATACGTACGAGGTGATTTCATGATTCGAAAAGGAACGATTGAAGATGCAGAAATATTGTCTAAGGTAGAAGCGACATGTTTTCCACCCAATGAAGCAGCGACTTCAAAAGAGATTCAAGAAAGATTAAATGTATATGCGAATCATTTTCTTCTTTTGTTTGAAGAAGAGCGATTGATTAGTTTTCTCGATGGCTTTTGTACAAACCAAAGAGATTTAACGGATGAAATGTATAGTGATGCTTCGATGCATGATGAAGATGGGGACTGGCAAATGATATTTGGATTAAATACTTTGCCGGATTATCAAAGAAAGGGTTATGCCGCTAAGATCATGAATGCGATGATTCATATGGCTAGACAAGAAAAGCGAAAAGGGTTAGTGTTAACTTGTAAAGATAGATTGGTGCCTTACTATAGTAAGTTTGGATTTAAAAATGAGGGTGTATCCTCAAGTGTTCATGGTGGTGTAGTGTGGTACCAAATGCGATTGGAGTTTTAAATATGAATATAATAAATATGGTGAAGAAATATCAAAAGAAAAAAAAGAAGCAAGCTGTAAAAGAAGAAATGAAACAGATGATTCCTACGTTAAGAGGTCAATTGAATGAAGTGACTTCTGGTTTGGATGAATTAAATGGTCTTCTTAAAAAGATTACTCGTTCATGAACTCAAAGATTTATCTGGCTATCGATTTAAAGTCATTCTATGCTTCTTGTGAATGTGTCTCTAGAGGATTGGATCCTTTAAAAACCAATCTTGTGGTGGCGGATACTTCTAGAACAGAAAAAACAATTTGTTTAGCGGTATCGCCTTCTTTAAAGCAGTATGGAATTGGTGGACGGTGTCGTTTGTTTGAGGTGAATCAAAAGGTTAGAGATGTGAATGCTAAAAGGAAAAAGGGATTTTTGCGTTTTGATGGTAAGTCAGCAGATGATGAAGTCCTAATGCAGAATCCTAGATTTGAAGTCGATTTTTTAATTGCACCTCCAAGAATGAAATACTATTTGGATATCAGTACGCAAATCTATAATATATATTTGAAGTATGTTTCAAGTCAGGATATTCATGTATATTCTATTGATGAAGTGTTTATTGATGCGACACCATATTTAAATACGTATCGTTTAACACCAAAAGAATTTGCGATGAAAATGATTCTAGATATTTATGAAACAACTGGCATCACGGCTACGGCAGGTATTGGTACCAATTTATATCTTGCCAAGGTGGCAATGGATATTGTGGCCAAACATAAAGATCCAGATGAAAATGGGGTTCGTGTTGCGGCTTTAAATGAGTATAGGTATCGTAAATTGTTGTGGAATCATAAGCCTTTGACTGATTTTTGGCGTGTTGGAAAAGGGTATGAGAAAAGATTAAATAAACTAGGTATTGATACAATGGGCAAGCTTTGTGCTTTTAGCTTAGAACATGAGGATGTTTTATTTAAGACATTTGGTGTAAATGCTGAACTATTGATTGATCATGCGTGGGGATATGAACCTTGTACAATGGAAGATATTAAGGCGTATAAGCCAGAAAAGAATAGTATTGGTTCGGGACAAGTCTTATCTTGTGGGTATGAAAAAGAAAAGGCTAAGATTTTAGTAAAGGAAATGGTGGAATCTTTAGCTTTAAGTTTGGTGGATAAACATTTGGTGACAAATAAAGTGGTTCTTACTATTGGTTATGAAGTAAATGAGAATTATACGGGCGAAACGATGGTTGATTTTTATGGGAGAGTCTTGCCGAAAAGCTTACATAAAATTGTTCATTTACCTCAAAAGACAAATGCGAATTCAATTATGATTCAAAATATATTAGATGTATATGACCGGCATGTGGATTCTAGTTTATTAGTGCGAAGAATCAATGTGGCAGCTGTTGAAGTGGTTGATGAAAAGAATCGTGGCTTTGAACAGATGGATTTATTTTCAAATGTAGATGAAGAAGAATTAAAGAAGGAAAATGATCTTCAAAAGGTAACTTTAAAAATAAAGAATAAGTATGGTAAGAATTCAATTTTAAAGGGAACGGATTTTGAAAAGGGAGCTAAGGCCAAAGAGCGAAATGAGCAGATTGGAGGGCATAAGGCATAATGGATGAAAGATGGTATACAATGGATCGTCCTAAAAGTAAATACCCCAAGATGCCGATGTCAGATCGTTCCGCTCAATTTGCGCCTTTTGCAGCTTTAACAGGTCATAAAGAAGCTGTGATAGAACAGGGTAGAATCACGCAGGAAAAAAGAATTTTATCAAATGAAGAAAAGCTTGAAATCAATGAGAAAATCACTGAATTGATGCATTTGAAATCGAAATGTAGAATCACTTATTTTGAAAAGGATAAGACAAAAAGTGGTGGTCAGTACATGGAGAGCGTTTTATCTTTTAAGCGTATAGATGAATTGAATAAGGTGTTATATTTTAAAGAGAATATTCAAATACAAATAGATGATATTGTAGATATTGAAGTATTGGAAAAGTGATGCTTATATATTTTCATACGCATTATGCGGATGAACTTTCTTTAAAAGATATTGCGGATGCAGGAACGATGAGTATTGCACAATGCAATCGTTGTTTCAATAAGATGTTAAATGTAACGGAAATATCCGAAGTGTTGGATTTAATAAAGTGACGCATTTCATTCAGGTATTTAAAATCACCAAAGAAATATCGAATGATGGAGGATTAAGATGAAAAGGGCAGTTGAAGAAATCTTAAAGTTTAATGAGGAAAGAGATTGGGATCAGTTTCATAATCCAGAAAATTTGGCTAAATCGATTAGTATTGAGGCAGGAGAGTTGTTGGAATGCTTTCAATGGAATAATGAATATGATAAGCAACATGTTTGTGAAGAATTGGCAGATGTGATGAATTATTGTATTTTAATGGCTGATAAACTAGGTGTGGATATGGAAGAGATTTTGTTGATGAAATTAGAACAAAATAAGAAGAAATATCCTGTAGAAAAGTGTAAAGCATCTTCTAAAAAGTACACAGAACTGATAAAATAAGGGTATGTTAGATGTCGAGCGATTACAATTCTTAGATTTATATAGTTTTGAACTACGATTGGATTATTTTGAGAAGATTCTAGAATTTACAAGTTCTTCTTATTCCTTTTATTGGTTAGAGGCCATATTAAATATAATGATTTATAAGGATACAATTGAATTTGATGAAATTTTAGATGAAATGATTTCTTTAGCCTATGAGGATGTGGTAGAAAAAGGGTATTACTTGGGTCCGTTGATTCATCAAAAGCGTACAAATGCATTGGAAAATACGATTTTAAGCATCCAAAAGCATTTGCCTGAAAATTGTTCGAAACAAGAAATTATAATTTGTGTGAAACAACATGATGAAGCTTTAAAGGAATATAAGAAACTATTGATCATGCAGACACCGTATCGTTTGTTATCGAGTTTTTTGGTGGATGTAGGTGGTAATGATCCAATTTGGAATCGACCTAAAGATATTATAGAAACAATTAAAGTTTATAATGAAAAATATAGACTTCCATATATCATTGAAAATGACAGGGGCCTTAAAAGAAGAGTTGTTGTTCAACCAGAATGGAGAGATTTCTTAATGACTAATTATCGTGTTATTATGGAATGGGTCCATGATGAAAAAATCAAGTATCTAGAAAAGCGTAAGATTGAAGAGAGTGCATCTTAGGATGTGCTTTTTCTTTTGGTGAAAATAAAAAAGCCTATTGCTAGACTTATTTTTGTTTGTGTTTTAAATACATGGCGTAAATAAATTTGGCGATTCCAATCGCAATAAAAAAGGCTTAACTAGCAATTTGGTGACTTTGCTATAATTTTGCGTTTTATCACTTATGCGAATAACCATTCGTTCTTCAAATCCTTTAAACGAGTGATCTTATAGATATTTTTCAATCTAAGTAGTACGTACTGTAGCTTTTCTGTATTATCCATTCCTTGTGTTTCTCTTTGCATGACAAAAAGAGCGTTGTACCGATTTATATATTTTGATGCTACACCTTTATATTTTTGCAACCTTTCTTCAATCAATTGTAAGCGCCAAATAAAATGATGTAGTTAAATAAATGAAAAAGAATCAGTTGAACATTGCTAAAATGTTATGCTGATTCTTTTATTTACAGTTCTTTTGTACGAACTTACTCCATGGTAGAAATTCGT
>NZ_VUMR01000110.1 GCF_009696075.1 Holdemanella porci
ATCCTGTCTTTGACAGCTAGAAAAGAAATAAAGTGGTCCAAAGCCCTAGTATAAAGGCATTGAGCCACTTTTTTGCGTTGTTGCGGATTATAGTATTTTTTTCTTATCTTTTGTTTGATGTATGATGTTTCTCATTTTCTGTTTTTTTGTTATTTGGTAATCTGTTCTGAATCCAAACAATTTATGAAGATCATCTGTAATATCTGTTCTTGTATAGGATGGGATGTATCCATATCCTTCTAATAATGTAAGATTCATCTTTTTCATGGTGTCCACAATTTTGTCTGCTGTATATTTATATTCTAGTTTGTTTTCTAGAATTCGGAAGAATAATAAGGCCATGAAACAAATAAGAAAATGAGCTTTGATCCTATCATCGTCTCTTAAATAAACGGGTCTGGCATCGAAATCTGATTTTAGAATTCTAAAACATTCTTCAATCTGCCATCTTCTTTTGTTGATGGCTATTATATCTTGAACATCATCATCAAGATTTGTAACAACGGCATAAAATCCATCATACATTGCTTCTTTTTCAATAACTTCTTGGTCGATTTGCCAGATTTCATCTTCAGCTAATTCACCATTGTCCGTGAAGGACTGTTTTTTAAGAAATCTAGCGGGATCGTTAGGATTTTTACGATTCTTTTTTGGCTTGCCGCTATCTGTAATCATTTTTTGAGCTCTTTGTATTTGATTCTGACGTATAGATGCTTGATATTTTCTGTATTTAGGCGAATAAGTCACAATTAAAGTTTCAGAAAGCTCGTTACTGTCATATGGAATTTCTTTGTAGTAGATAGAATTAAAAACTTCTGGATCTTCTTCGTCTAGGTCATTCAAATCAATGAATTTGTTGGAACCAATCTTTCTGTATTGTGATGTAGATAAAGCTGTTTCTCGAACATCTTTTTTTAGCTTTTTAAGAGATTGTGTAATCACGTAAGCTCTTCCGCCTGTTGTGTTCAAAAGACGGTTTTTCTTAGAACCAAGTCCACTATCAGAACAATAAACGAATTGAGAACATTGAAAATCATTGATGACTTTATGTTCATGGTCTTTTAATGTCAGCTGTTCATTTTGGTTCCCAGGAAACAGATCAAATGATAAAGGGAATCCGTCGGCATCCATAAATAATCCCATACCTACTATTGGATTTGGTTTGTTTTCTTTGTTTTTACTGTACTTGGCATCTCCACGTTCCTGTTCGATTTCGAAATAATAATTTGTACAGTCATAATAAAGAACGCGTGTATTTCTTTTATGGATGTAGTTTGAATTTCTGTAAAGCTCTGCCTGAATATAGTCACTCTCTTCAGCTAGAACAGTTAATGCTCTGTAGATATCGTGTAAATGATAAGTAGGTTGTTCAAGAAGCGAATGACAATACTTAAATGAACTTAACTTACTCGTTGGGTTTAAAAAACGAGCATATATCAGATCGGAAAGAATTGCGTTCAAATCGTATTCGTAATCATGTCTGTTTTTGATGTTTCTGCAGATATTATCCAAATGTAGAGAATAATAAATGCTTTGTAGAAAAAGATAACCACAATTGAAAGTGTTCTGCTGATCCTTCTTGATTGGAATATTTGGATTAAGAGCGATAGAAACGGATTCATTTTCCTTTTTATATTTTTCAGTTTCTATACGAGCCTGTTCCTTTGCCCAGGCCATAACACCATCTCTGTCTGTATTCAGTTCTTTAGAAAGTTCAGAAAGTTTACCGAGCTTCTTGTAGATTCTCGAAGTGCTTTTTCCTTTTTCGTTGATGAAAGCATAATTGATATAAAAAGATTCATCTGATTTAGATTTAGTAGTTGTAACACGCATAAATATCACCTAATACAATTATATCA
>NZ_VUMR01000111.1 GCF_009696075.1 Holdemanella porci
AAAATGTCATTCAAATCATGACAGAGATGTAAATGCATCCATCAATATATTGATGCAAGGCATATTGGCAAATTAAACACAAAAACAACCGCAGGAACTGCGGGGATAGCTTGGTAAGAAAGGTTTCGATAGAAACCTGTTCCCAAGAATCTCGTCACTTCAGTGATGAGAGGTTCAAACGAGTGTAGATGTTACACTTTCAGAAAAACTATTAGAAGTCATGTATTGTATTATTGGATTGATTTCTATTTATGTTGCCTTTAAAAATCTAAAAGATAAAGAAAATAAAAACAGTGTTGGTTCATTTGTCTTCTGGTTTGATTTAGGATTGATGTTTGTACTAGGCAAATGGTTGCCTGCCTTGGCTGATGGTATCTTATTGATTATCTTGGTTTTACCTCCAATTCTAAAGAAAGTTTCACCTGGTAATGAGCCTGAACCTACGCTTGAAGAGATGGAACAAAATAATAAAAAGATTGGCACAAAAGTATTTGTTCCAGCTGTATGTATTGGTTTATTCGCATTACTTGCAGCTTTCTTCACAAAGATTTCACCATTAGTCGGAATGAGTGTAGGTGTTTTTGTGGCTATCATTATTTTGCGTGTCTATTCAAAAGATAATACACCAAGTATTTTCTTGAAGGATTGTCGTAGAATGATGGATGTGGTTGGACCATTAAGCATGCTACCAATGTTACTTGCGGCTTTAGGAGCTGTATTTACTGCTGCAGGTGTTGGAGATGTCATTTCTAGTTTAGTATCTAATATTATTCCTGCAGGCAATGTTACAATTGGAATTATTGTTTATGCGATTGGCATGGCAGTATTTACCATGATCATGGGAAATGCTTTTGCGGCAATAACCGTAATGACAGTTGGTATTGGGGCACCTTTTGTCCTTAAATATGGAGCAGATCCAGTAGTGATTGGATCTTTAGCATTAACTTGTGGATATTGTGGTACACTATGTACGCCAATGGCAGCAAACTTTAATATGGTTCCTGTCGCAATTTTAGAAATGAAAGATAAAAATGGTGTCATTAAAAAACAGGTGCTTGTTGCCGTAATAATGTTAGTGGTACAAATCGTCATGATGATCATGATGTCATAGGAGATGAAATGTTATGAAAAAAGTATTAATTACAGGTTTTGATCCTTTTGGAGGAGAAAAAATCAATCCAGCTTATGAGGCTGTTAAATTATTGCCGGATGAAATTGGTGGGGCAAAAATCATTAAGAAAGAAATTCCTACAGTATTTCAAAAAGGGCCGGATGCAGTTTATGAAGCCATTCAAGAAAATCAACCAGATTACGTATTATGCATTGGTCAAGCTGGAGGAAGAAGTCAAGTCACACCGGAATGGGTGGGAATCAATTTTAGAAATGCCAGAATTGCCGATAATGAAGGCAATCAACCTTTACAGACAAGTATTGTAGAAAATGGGCCAGAAGCTTATTTTACAATGCTTCCTGTATTTAGAATGGTTGAAAAAATGAAGGAAAATGGAATTCCTGCAAGTGTTAGTTATACAGCAGGAACTTATGTTTGTAACGATGTAATGTATTCTGTATTGCATTATTGTAATACAGAATTTAAAGATGTAAAAGGTGGCTTTATGCATGTGCCTTTTGCGACTGAACAAACAGTAAATCAGCCAGCAGGAACTCCTGGAATGAATTTAAAAGATATTGCTAAAGCCATTGAATTGTCTGTAGAAGCTATGTTAGAGAGTGATACGGATATTAAAGTGGTTTCTGGAGAAACACATTAAGAGAAAAGATTTGTTCTTTTCTTTTTTTCTTGTTGAAAAAAAAGGGTGAGTCTATTATTATGACTCACCAAGAAATAGGAATATAT
>NZ_VUMR01000112.1 GCF_009696075.1 Holdemanella porci
TGCACAAGAATCTACAATATCCAGGACAGTCATGTTCAATATCTCATTCTATTTTTAATGTGATTGGTTCCTTATCAAATCAAATTCGAGATGTTTTACCTGTCCTATAAATATACTAGCATCATATCGAGGATTTAATGCAAAAGAAGTATCAAAAATCACAGGAATACCGGAATGGACAATTAGTAGAAGATTATCGAAACTAAAATACTGTTATCAATCAAAAAAATAAACAGTATAAAAGTAATACTATATCTTCGATTTTTATATATTTTTTTATGTGAAAACTAACGTTTAGTTAATATATTTGAATATGCTGAAAACTGTTAAGGAAACAATTAGAAATATGAGCTTTGTATTATAATATAAGTAGATTAGAAAGAGAGTCTATGTGTGAGAGGTTCTAGGAAAATCTAGAAACGGAGAAAAAAAGAAATGAAAAGTGAATTGTTAGACAAAGTGTTAGAGTGGAGGAATGTCGTAGTCGTTGATTTTGAAAATTATCAATGTATACCTACAGATTTATTAAATGAAGAATATGTGTATTATCTGTTTTGTGGTGCAACTACTACAAAATGTGCCAATGCATATAAAGAAATGTTGAATGCATACGATGTGAATGTTATCGAGACTAGGCATACAGGAACTAATTTTGTAGATAATCGTATTTCAATGTATATCGGATATATATTTGGAAAGTACAGTCCAAGACAGGTTATACTTGTATCCAATGATATTGATTATTACGAGATGTATATAGATTTAAAGAGTCATGGTTATCCTATAGTATATAGAGAGCCATCTTTAACTTGTAAAGAAGCTATTCGAAGACAATCCGATTATTTATTGGGTAATCCATTGTCAAAACCAAATCAACATAATTCTTCAAATGATGAATCTGATGTTTTAAAAGTATTAACATCTTTTAATCAAAAGGCGAATTTAATTTTAAAGAAAATAGAAGAATCAAAACAACCGGATGATATTAAAAGTATTGTTGAAAAGATTATGGAATTGAATAAAGGTGATCCTGTTGTAGCATCTTCAAGGATGACGCATTATTTAAGAAAGAAAATGAAGATGACTAAAACTGAAACGAATAAAACACTAAATCAAATTAATGCGAAATATGTTGAATTGGTTGAAACAAGAGGAAAGGAAAAGTTCTATAAGATACTTCTATAATGGAACGTAAATATTTTAAAGTGATGGCGAATTTACACTTTAAGGAATTGTTAGAACACAATATAATGTAACTGTAAAAAGCGAAACAAAGCTTTTTATACATCACGATGAGCAGGCATCGTTAAAAATTGTATTCGTAAGGAGGAATTCAAGCTCCTTCCCTAAATCCACTAACAAGAGGTAGATTTGATTCAAGGGTATCTTGTAAAGCCAGAGGATGTCTTTAATCCTCTCTGAGTCCGTGCTACCTACATCATGCACGAAAGCCTGACAATCAGGAGAATAAACCTGCAATATGAAAAGGGATTGTGATGAGTATTAAAACTCGTTGCAATCCCTTTTTTGTATTTAATTTATTGATTGAGATGTACATGAATATTTATTGATTTCATCTTCGCACGATCGGATTTCATTAGAAATATAACACTTTAAATCTTCTAGATTATCCATCTTTTTTCTAATGTATCATTTTCAATTTCTAGATTTCTTATTAGAGAATAATACTGATCAATGCGTGTTTGATGGTACTATGTCAAGATTTAAGACAACTTAAATATCTGTTTTTTTAATGTTTATGTTTCAAATATTGTTTTTCAAAATTTTGTGGAGATTCATATTCACAATGTGAGTGAATTCGTGTTGTATTAT
>NZ_VUMR01000113.1 GCF_009696075.1 Holdemanella porci
AAGTTGGACATTTCCAATCTGCAGGAAGATCCGCGAATTTTACGCCTTCTTTTTCCTCGTCATAAATGTGTCCACAAATTAAGCATCTATATTTCATAAATAATCCTCCTCTTGAAATATACTATTTTCTCTAATGCATATAGTATCGCATATTCATTTCAATATTTCAAAAGTGTTGCTCAACAATTTTTAAATTATAATTCAATCGTCAACATACGGTCTTTTCCTAACATATCTTCATGTACAGTAGTCGTTGCAGATAATAATTTGTTATTGGTTGATTTAATTTTTTGGATAGATCTGTTACGAATTCTTTGCTGGTTAATAGATTTATGAATCTTGTGGAGTTGATTCTTACAACTCGGAATTTTCTCATGAAATCGTATATTGTACTTGCTGAGTATTTATTTTCCAGAATCTTGAATTGAAGGATTCGTGATAATAACACGGCTGTGTAACAGGTGAAGAAATGCCCTTTGATCCGATTTTCTTTTTGTAGATAGACCGGACGTGTATCAAGTTCGGACTTCATGATGCGGAAGGATTCTTCAATTTACCAAAGCTGATGATAAGCATTGTATATGTCTTTTGATGACATATTGATTTCAGATGTTACGAGCATATGATATCCGGCTAGTTCTTTGTCTTTGTCTATAGCTTTTTGATTTAGCTGGGGTTTTATATTTTTCCCCTGATCATCTAGAAACTGCATATATTTTGATGATTCACCATATTCTTCTTTTTTGGCCTGGCATGCACGGTGTGCTTTGGCTTTTTCAATCATTCGATTGATTTCTTTCAGTTTCTTCTTCGCGAGACTGAAGTTATAGGTAACTGTTCTTTTTTCTATTATATTACGAGTTATGACATTCCCGTAATCATCTTTGTATGAATAGGTAAACGTATCGATGCATTCCTTGATTTTATAAACGGGTTCTCCGTTCTGATCAAACACTGTTTCGAATCCGTCATCAAGAAGAACCCATTGTCTTTCTCTTTCAGGAAGGGTTTTTACAGATTTCGAAAACAGATAGCCATCTCCATTATCGATAGCTTCAATACTATTTTTAGCACAGTTAAGGCCTTTATCAGCAATTTGGATGGTACGCCCTCGATATTGTTTCTTGATTTCAAATCGTGGATTAGATCACGCATGACCGGCTTTTCAGATTCATTGTCTGGGAATATCTTCATGCCGACTGGTAACATCTGTGCGTCTAAAAGAAGGCCATTCCCACAATAGGGTCCCTTCGATTTTCTTTGGAAGGACCTCTTTTTTGAAGAGTAGATTCCTTATCGATTTCAAAGTAATAGTTTGTACAATCAAAATAAGAACGGCTGGAATCCAGAATAAAATTGTCATCAGTCGCAACGGTTAGTATTTCAACCAGTTTCTCATATTCTTCGCCCATGAATTCCAAGCCCTCTAGGAGTTGATCATAACTGAAGTTTTTTTGAACATTGATGCTAGTATATTTATAGGACAGGTAAAACATCTCGAATTTGATTTGATAAGGAACCAATCACATTAAAAATAGAATGAGATATTGAACATGACTGTCCTGGATATTGTAGATTCTTGTGCAT
>NZ_VUMR01000114.1 GCF_009696075.1 Holdemanella porci
ATGCACAAGAATCTACAATATCCAGGACAGTCATGTTCAATATCTCATTCTATTTTTAATGTGATTGGTTCCTTATCAAATCAAATTCGAGATGTTTTACCTGTCCTATAAATATACTAGCATCAGACTGATGTCCGAAAGTATGAGATTGAATACTGATCTTTTTAAGAGCTGTTTTAAATTTTTTTCATTACAGTTTATGCAGATTAAATGCACTAAAAATATTTTTTTATCCCTCTCCACATAAGGTGTGAGGAATTATGCCATTTCCTTGTATATTATGTCGCTGTAAGGAGGAAAATTTATAATGGATCATAAAACAGCACAGGAAATAGCTTTAAAAAGGTATGGATTTATTGCACCATTTGTATCTGGAAATATAGATAAGTACAAATCAAAAAGTGATTTCTTTCGAGATGCAGGTTCAAAGGCTGGGGTGCACCCTCATACAGTAAGAAGGTGGTATAACCGGTATTTAAAATTCGGATTTGATGGATTGATCCCAAAGCCACGAAATGATTCTAATCAATATCGTAAGCTAGATGGGGATGTTCAAAATCAAATTATTTATATATTGTCTGAATACCCAAAACTTCCAGCTACGATAGTCTACCAGAGACTTCTTGACACAAATACAATCGTAAAAAAAGATGTTTCTTTGTCTACAGTAAATCGATTTGTGCAGAAATATAAGGATTCAAAAGGAATCACACCTATAAAAGATATGAGGCGATACGAATGTGAACATATAAACGAAGTGTGGTGTGGAGATTCAAGTGTAGGTCCTTATCTAAAAGTAGATGGAAAGAAGCAGAGGACTTATATTATTGCACTTATAGATGATGCAAGTCGTATGATTGTCGGAATCGATATATTCTTTAACGATAATTTTGTGAATCTGATGAGTGTGATTCGTGGAGCGGTCATTAAATATGGAAAGCCAAAAAAATTCAACTTTGATAATGGAGCCAACTACAGAAGCAGTCAGATGAACCTTCTGGCAGCACGAATAGGAACAATCATTCATTATAATCCCGCTCGAACTCCAACTGGAAAGGCGAAAATTGAGCGCTGGTTTCGAACTCTGAAAGATCAGTGGATGTCACAGCTTTGTATGAATGATTTTAAAGATATTGAAGAATTAAGAAAATCATTGTTTGCCTATGTACAGGAATATAATCAACGCATTCATTCATCATTGAATGGAAAATCACCGATGGAACGATTCTTTTCGGAAAGCACATTGATTATTAGAATGTCTGATCAGGAGGTTGAGCGCAGCTTTTTACTTGAAATCGAACGTAAAGTATCTAATGACAGTGTGATCGTAATTGACGAAAAGGAATATGAAGTAAACTATAAATATCAGGGACAGAAACTATTGATTCGTTATTCACCAGATTTGAAAAAAGTAGGCTTAACAGATACATTGGTGATTTGTTAATATAACTGACATTAATGATGTCTATTTAAGATTTATTGTATAGGTGTAAACGAAAGAGAGACTACACTTATGACAAGAACTTCAAAATATTTAAA
>NZ_VUMR01000115.1 GCF_009696075.1 Holdemanella porci
GAGATAATATGAAGTGACCTCCTATTGTCAATACGTGGATTACGACTCATAATTGAATTGATTAAAAACACTTATGGTGTCGATGCCATAACACAATAGGAGGTCACTATGAAAAGTATATTATCTGTTGGAATGGATGTCCACAAAAATTCGTTTAGTTTATGTGCTTATGATGGTTATACAGGAGAAATCGTTTCAGAATCTACATTTGCTTCTGATGTAAAACTAGTAATTAAGTTTATTGAAACACTTAAAAGTCGTTATGAAAACGATGTAGAAATCAAATGTGGTTATGAAGCAGGTTGTCTTGGATATTCTCTTTATAAGTCGTTAACTGCAAGAGGAGTGGATTGTGTAATTTTGGCTCCTACAACTATGCAGGTTTCTGCAAAAAATAAGATGGTAAAGAATGACAGAATGGATGCTTTGAATATTGCAAAGAACTTGGCTAGTGGATCATATAAATCTGTATATGTTC
This sequence comes from Holdemanella porci, assembly GCF_009696075.1. Classification (GTDB taxonomy): domain Bacteria; phylum Bacillota_I; class Bacilli_A; order Erysipelotrichales; family Erysipelotrichaceae; genus Holdemanella; species Holdemanella porci. The sequence goes on from NZ_VUMR01000115.1 coordinate 479, forward strand.
CAGATGAAGAAGATGTTGAAATAAAAGAATACATCCGTATGATTCATGATTTCAAAAAGGAATTAAAAAGAGTTAAGCAGGAAATCTGCGCATTTGTATTGCGTCATGGCTATCAATATGATGGTAAATCTAAATGGACAATTCGCTATATGAATTGGATCAGAGAATTGGAAATGTCAGAAATTCAAAGAGAAACCTTAAATGAATATATTGCAGAAATGGAAAATTTAAACGATAAAATCAATCGATTCATGAATCGTATTGATGAGATGTATCAAAGTGAAAGATACCATGAAAAGGTATCTAAATTAAGATGTTTTAAGGGTATAGAAACATTTGCAGCCATGACTATACAGGTAGAAACAGCTGATTTTGAACGTTTTCCAAGCGCAAAAGCATATGCATCCTATACTGGACTTACAACAGGAGAACATTCTAGTGGCGATAAAAACAACCGAATTGGTATTACAAAGCAAGGAAATACAGTGATTAGAAAAACACTGGTAGAATGTGCACAATCTTTGGTGAAAGGAAACGTATATGCAAAAAAATCACAAGGGTTAAAAAGTCGTCAAAAAGGAATGGATGTAAATATTATTGCATATGCGGATAAGGCAACAGAACGTTTGAAGAAGAAATACCAAAAATTGATTGAACGAAATGTGCCTAGAAATAAGGCAATAGTCGCTGTAGCTAGAGAGTTAGCATGTTTTATTTGGGGAATGGAAACAGGAAACATCCATTAAAATAATAAATAAGTGAAAGGAGATGTGAAGAAAGACTTTTAGAAAGACAAAGGATTGATGATATAGAGGAACTTCGTAAATAATGAAACAGGTCTGGTTATTTGCGATTCACCTCTTAAGGCAATAGTGGTACACGAATCAAATCGCGAGGAGGACTGTACGAAAAAGCTATTGATCCACGATATGAGATTTACAAAACCTGCTCGACGGACCATTAACCTTAGGTACCCAATCCACGAATAACAGAGTGGTTAACTGTCGATAGATTTGTTTAGGAGTTCCTCTATGTCATCAATCTAAAACTGAATATT
>NZ_VUMR01000116.1 GCF_009696075.1 Holdemanella porci
GCACAAGAATCTACAATATCCAGGACAGTCATGTTCAATATCTCATTCTATTTTTAATGTGATTGGTTCCTTATCAAATCAAATTCGAGATGTTTTACCTGTCCTATAAATATACTAGCATCATTTGTGACAGATGGAGAATTCCGTCGTCGCTGGTGGCATTTAGATTGGTTAAAAGAATTTGATGGTTTTACGACAAAACATTTGGATAAATTTATTAATGGAAGAAATAATCATATTGAATTAGGTAGGATTGAAGGTAAGATTTCTTATGATCCAAATAAAGCACATAAAGAAATGTATGCATGGGATTTCTTGAAGAATGAGGCAAGTAAATATGGTGTAGAAGCCAAGAAGTGTATTTCTGGACCAAACATGATTTTGATTGATAATTTTTTACAGTTAGGTATCAAAGATACGCCATACTATGGAACAGATATTGAAGCAGTCATTGATGATATTGGATTGGCATATCAGGCAGCCATTCGTGATTTCTACAATCATGGATGTCGCTACATTCAAATTGATGATACTTCATGGACCTATATGATTGATGATACATTTGTATCAAAAGTAGAAGGTTTAGGTTATACAAAGGCACAAGTATTAGATTGGTTTGTGCGTGTTAGTACTAAGGCTTTAGAAAATCGTCCAGAAGATATGCAGATTGCGACACACTTCTGTAAAGGAAACTTCAAAGGAAATCCATTATTCCACGGATTTTATGATACGATTGCCAAGTCTGTTGCGAGCATTCCATACGATGGATATTTTGTAGAATATGATGATGCTCGTAGCGGAACATTTGATCCTTGGGCTGTTTTAAAAGGTACTGGCCGTACATTTGTAGCTGGCTTGATTTCTACAAAGCGTAAAGAATTAGAAGAGCATGATGCGATTAAGGCACGTTATGAACAAGCTAAAGCTGTAGTCGGTGAGAATATTGCACTTTCTCCACAATGTGGATTTGCCTCTGTTGAAGAAGGTAACTGCATTGATGAGGAAACACAATGGAAGAAAATTGATTTATTGGTATCTTGCCAAGACTTTATTTAAGAGGAATCGTTTGATTTCTCTTTTTTTTTAAAAAAAGAACAAGCATTTACTTGTTCTTGTAGTATGAATTTAAAAAAGATTCTTTGAATTCTTTAAATGTACTATCTAAAATAGCTTGTCGAGCTTGTTCAGTTAAACGGATGATAAAGCGAAGATTATGTATAGAAGCAAGTTCGAAATACTTTGCGGATTCCGTACGATCTTGTGATTTCCATAGTCTTCTTAATTCACCAAGTGTGATATGAGATAGACAAGTAGGGCAATCACAACCTTCATCGATAATTTCATCGCTATCTCTATATTTTGATAGATTGATAGGACCATGCATTGTATACAATCTTCCATGTCTTTGATGCTAGTATATTTATAGGACAGGTAAAACATCTCGAATTTGATTTGATAAGGAACCAATCACATTAAAAATAGAATGAGATATTGAACATGACTGTCCTGGATATTGTAGATTCTTGTGCA
>NZ_VUMR01000117.1 GCF_009696075.1 Holdemanella porci
CGTACTACTTAGATTGAAAAACATCTATAAAATCACTCGCTTAAAGGATTTGAAAAACGAGTGGTTATTCGTGTAAGTGATAAAAAGAAGAATTATAGCAAAGTCACCAAATTGCTAGTTAAGCCTAATCTTATTAAGAAGATTAATATACTTATAGAAGACTAAACATTATCTTAGGTGATGCTTAGTTTACTTAAGTAAAAACCCGAAAGTTTCTTATAGGTGATGCTTAGTTTTACTTAGGTGATTCTTAGTTTGTCTGTTTCAAAAGAAAAAATTTAAAATTCGAGATATATTTTGTACTAACTTCGCATAATATCTCTTATGTTATATTTATAGAATTGAAAATAGAGCAGATTTTTAAATAAGTCTGCTTATTTTTATATTTTAAGATATTTAGAAATTCAAAAACATGTTGATATTAAAATGGAAACCATTATTACAAGTTTTATATCATTATTACTTGAACTAATACATATAGTTGTACGTTTTTTTGATGTACACGATAAATCATAGTGTCTTATTAAATTCCATAATATCGCATCTTCTGATTTGAATCGAGACGTACAGTTGTCCATCTTTTTGATTTTCACGGCAAATCACAGAGTCCGCTAATCACGTGTTCTAACATAATATAAAGATCCTAATGCGACTTCTATAATAATGTATGGGACAGTCATTAAATAAGCTGAATACGGATGTAGATCATCAGCAACATACTGCATATCATTGATTTTTAGTTTGCCAGATTTGATTTCTTCAATCTTCGTTTTATACATATGAACACGATACGGACAAACTACAGCTAATACAATCATGATTAATAATAGAATGCGTCCTGGTTTTTTAAAGAAATTCATATGTATCACTCCTAAAATATTTTTATTAGTATATCACAAACTAATATGTGAAACACTTCACAAATATTTCTTTAATTCTTCTAAACTATTCAACGCATCACGTCTACCTATGTCATAAATTTCTTGTAGATGATTTGGATCCTTTTCAATCATCGCACACGCAATTGGTTTTGAGGGTCGAATCACAAATATCTGTCCTTCCCTTTCAAGCTTATCGATTGTATCTAATGTTTGATTATATACAATATGTCTATTTTCTAAATCGTGTTGTAGATTTGGATATTCCTTAAACGCCTTTTTTATAAGATTTATATATTTCATTGGCTTTTTTCGATAGGTATGATCTCTTGTCAAAACTACAACTGTCTTCTTTGTTCTTTCCAACATCCAATCCACTGGAATCGAATCTGAGACACCACCATCTAATAATTCATATCCATCTAATTTAACAGGCTTTGAAACAATAGGAATCGATGACGATGCACGAATCCACTCAATATCTAGAGCATCTCCATTTTTAATTTCATGATATACAGGTTGGTACTATGTCAAGATTTAAGACAACTTAAATATCTGTTTTTTTAATGTTTATGTTTCAAATATTGTTTTTCAAAATTTTGTGGAGATTCATATTCACAATGTGAGTGAATTCGTGTTGTATTA
>NZ_VUMR01000118.1 GCF_009696075.1 Holdemanella porci
TTTTTGTTTAATACACATGATATTTGATAACTCTTTTTTCTTCTTTTTTTCAGAAGCTGACAGTTCAGAACCTTTCTTTTTGGAAAATTCAGCTTCTCCATAAGCTTTGCGTGCACCCACATATTCTTTATCATGAAATAAAGCATTCAAACGGTTTGTAGCATATCGAACCAACTGATTATGCATCTGATTCGCATAGAAAAAAGACTTCGACAAAAAACGTTTCTCAGATCCACTTAGTTCCAATTGAAAGCGTACTGTATACATATCGAAATCTCCTTTTTTACGATGCATTCTACATATATATTATATCATGGTTCACGTATAGAAACAGCTGAAAACCAGTTACATACGTCATTCATCTCATGACTAAAGTCACGAGCGTTCTGACTTTAACAGTAAAGCACGATAAAAACATAGCCAAGATGCTCCTGTCGCAAAGCCAGATAAGACAATAAACAATAATTCTTTAATATCAATAGATATTATTTCAGACTGCTTATTTTTCACAAATACCATAAGCCAGGCCATGACTAATACAACACTTGTACGAATGGCCGTACCTAAATTAGAATCAATTCCAGAAATACCAATCTTACCTAAAATTGATGTAAGGCTCGCAAATACAGCTGACAAAATCGCATACATCAACCAGCTTTTATCTGAAGTATTAGATTCAACATCCTCTTTTCGAGTAATCATCAACATTGTACCTACACCGATCATGCATACACAGCCAATTTTAGCTAAAGACAATCCTTCATGAAAGAAAATACAAGCCAATAGAATCGTTAAGATTGTACTGGATTTATCAATCGGAACCACCTTATTCATATTCCCATTTTGTAAAGCCTTAAAATAACATAGCCAGCTAGCCCCTGTTGCGATACCAGATAAGACTAGAAATAATAATGTCTTTTCACTAATTTCAGTAATACCGGATATAGTTCCAGTTAAAAGAACAAGAATCCACGAAAAAACTAAAACCACAACGGTACGTATGGCGGTTGACACATCGGAATCTGTTTTTGAGATTCCACATTTTGCGAGTATGGAAGTGATTCCTGCAAAAAAGGCAGAACCTGTCGCATATAACATCCACATAAGTAAATTTATCTCCTTCACTAAATAAACAGTAGGAGATAAACTCCTCTAAGAACCGTACGTGCAGTTTTCCCGCATACGGCTCCCCACTGTTACTTTAAACATTCTTGTTATAGATGACTTTGTCACCGCTCCAAATATCAACATGGATATAAGGATGAATGATTCGGTCTTTCCATATTTCACAGAACTTAACCAATTTGAAACTTCTTCTTTGACTCCTTCGATTCAACCATTTGAACGTAAGAAGTAGTGAATGATGCCATAGGTTTCTAACCTCTTTTATCATTCCACTCAAACTATAGTAGTTAAAACTACCGGTAAGTTTCTTGTTCAATGTCTTCATGAATTCGTCAAATTGAGTGGTTCTATTCTCTTTGACCCATTTCTTTAAGTTTGACT
>NZ_VUMR01000119.1 GCF_009696075.1 Holdemanella porci
TAGTGATTACGCATGAAATGATCTTCAAAATTTCGCGATTTAAGATTATTTATTTTTTTATACACTTTAATAGTGTATTGGTGTACACTATTATTATGAAAAGATATGTTACTTATCCTGACTGGGTCGAAAAATTCCGTTCTCCTGGTCACACGATCAAAAAAACAAAACAAGGTTATGGCCTTTATTCATGTACTTCTAAATATGTGCCTGGTGGAAAACCTAAAAGTATACAGACTTATCTTGGAAAGATCACTCCTGATGGTTTTATTCCTAAGTCTGTCGTTTCTAAACATCCTGTCTATGTCGAATTTGGATTGAGTCACTTCATTATTTCAAGCTTTAAACGTGATTTGATTCGCAGTTCATTTAGAGCTACGGATGATACTGTATATCTTGGTGTTGTTCAGTATATTTTTGGAAGCTGTCAAGATATCTTCTTATCTTCTTGCTTCCTTACTTACAAAAACAAGGAATCTTTATGCAAATATAGAGATTCTATTTCTGCTACACGCATAAAGACTATATCTAATAAGATTGCGAGATTAATGGAAAGTTATTTTGATGCACAGGAAATAGCTGTACTTTCACAGATTTTAAAGCTTGCGGTTGTAGATGTCACTTCGGATCACATCTATTATCCAACTATACCTGAAGAGGTTGTTGATATCATTGAAAGGAATGGACTTCACTATGAATAATAAAATTTTTAATTTAGTTGCAGTATTAAACGAAATATTCAGGGAAATCGATATTGATTTTGATGATCATATTGAAGTTATGAACTCCATTGGTTTCTTACATCTTTTTGATGATCTACAAGATTATCGACAACCAGGAAAGATCCAATACAAACTATCCGATATCCTTTTACTATGCTTTTTAAGTATTATTTATGAAGGTAAGACGACTTGTTTAGGAATTTATGACCATATACTTGTATACAAAAGTCGATACGAAAAATACGGATTAATCAAGGATGGACAGATTCCATCTCACGATACTATCCGCAGAACATTGATGTGTATTGATCCAGTTGAATTTGAAGAAATAACTATTGGACGTATCCATGAATTCCTTCAGGAACTTAGAAAATGTGCTCAAGGTACTATGTACTGTCATCAATCCGTTGATGGAAAAGAAGCACGTGGCAGTGGAAGAAGTGAGGATACTAAGAATCCTCAAAGAAATATCAATGTATTGAATGTATACAGTAACTCAGACTGCCTTTGTATCCATTCCAAGCCGGTTGAAACTAAAACGAATGAGATTCCAGTAGCACAGGAAATTCTAAGAATGATGGAACTGAAAAAGACAGTTATTACTTTTGACGCTCTACATACACAAAGAGAAACATGTAATATCATTGCATCAAAAAAAGGCATCTATGTAGCACCTGTAAAAGATAACCAGTCCGGTTTGCGAGAAGAAATTTTAGAAAGGTTCAAAAAATATGAACAGACTCCAAAGAAAAAAATAACTACA
>NZ_VUMR01000012.1 GCF_009696075.1 Holdemanella porci
TTTTATATTTTGCAATAACCGTTTTCAAAACAGACTGAGCCATTTGCGATTTAAGACCAAATTTTTCTCTTAGAGTAGAATACAAAACCTTATTAAGTGAAAACTGCTTTAAATCATGAGTTTGGAATACATAGTCTGAAACATAATTACAGGCATCCCGATAAACAGACATAGTTTCATCAAGCATAGCTTTATTTGTATCAGTGACGGCTATTTGAACTTTTGCTGTTATAGTTACCTGTTGCATAGATGTACTCCTTTCTGTTTCACTAAAAATATTATATAATAGTAGTTAGTGAAATTCAATCATTATCTGAGGTAACTCATGGACAATAGATATAATCGTCATAACAGACAAAAATACAGCCTAAAAGTACATATAGTTCTTGTAACTAAATATCGTAAGCAACTACTAAAAGGTTCTATTGCTGACGATGTTAAGCAAAAGATTTTTGATATAGCCAATATTCATGGCTACGAGATAATTGCTATGGAGACAGACAAAGACCACATACATTTCTTAATAAGTTATGATACGACTGATAGGGTTTGTGACATTGTTAAGATTGTAAAACAAGAAACAACATATTACCTATGGCAAAAGTATGGTTCGTTTCTGTCTAAACAATATTGGAAGAAAAGGATATTTTGGTCAGACGGATACTTTGCATGCAGTTTTGGAGAAGTATCGTCAGCAACTATACAAAAGTATATTGAGAGTCAGGGTTAATGGCTAAAGGTTCACAAGGCTCCTCCCACCACCTAAAGGTAGTGGGTTTCCGCCTATGGCAAACGAAAGGATTTAATTTATGAATCCTATGTTGAAAAGTTAGAGCGTACCAATCTAATACAAGCCATGAATGTAAAGAAAAAATATTGACTTCACTCGACTATTTGTTGTATTTGATAAATGATATTCTAGATATGAATAAAGTAGAATCCGGTACACTTGTTTTAGAAAACAAACCATTCAACCTAATTGATATTATAAATAAAATTATTGCGATTGTTGAAACAAACTGTGAACAACACAACATTCAATTCTTTGGCGGTAAAGATATGAGCAAGATCATCCATCGCAATTTTGTGGGTAGTGGTGAATATTTAAACCGCCTATTGATGAATATCGCAAGCAACGCCATTAAATACAACCGTGAAGGTGGTTCTGTTACATTATATTGCACCGAATTATCGAGTGATGATACACATGCCCTATATGAATTTGTATGCAAAGATACAGGTCTTGGCATGAGTGAAGAATTCCAAAAACACGCCTTTGAACCATTTACCTGCGAAGGTAAACCAACCACAACCGGATATAATGGTACAGGATTAGGTTTATCCATTGTCAAAGACATTGTAGAAATGATGCATGGTACGATTCAAATGGAAAGTAAAGAAAATGTGGGTACAACCTTTAGGATACTTCTTCCTTTACAGATAGATCCAAACCCACAAATCATAAAACCCATTCAAACTAAGCCATTAAATCTTACAAATAAAAAAGCACTCCTTGTTGAAGACAATGATATCAACCTAGAAATCGCAACCATTCTGTTGCAAGATCTAGGGCTTGATGTATCGACTGCTCGAAATGGACAAGAAGCCATTGATCAATTCAAAAAATCTAAACTTTACACTTTTGATTATATTTTTATGGATATTATGATGCCAGTTAAAGATGGATTAGAAGCAACAAAAGAAATACGTGCCTTACCAAGAAGTGATGCGAAAAGCGTACATATTCTTGCGATGAGTGCCAATGCATTTGAAAGTGATATTCAAGAATGCCTAAAAGCAGGTATGGATGGACATATCGCAAAACCAATCACTATGGAATTATTAAAAGAAAAATTAGCGAAATGAAAAGGGTGAGATATCACCCTTTTAGTCTGCATATGGCTTTAAATAATCTGCATTCAAAATTAAAATCTTATTATCGACTATACGAATGACATTCTCTTCTCTTAATCCACGCAAAATACGGTTGACGCTGTTTCTGGTAGAAATACCACAGAATCCTGCAATATCATCATTTGTGACCTGCATATCAATCAATATACCTTCCTTGATTTCTTTTCCAAACAAAGAAATCAAATTATAAAGAAAGGCATAGATAGCGCCACTCTTTCCATTCATTGTCATACATTTTTGGCGATACAGAGCTCTTTGTAGATTTTCACGATAATATGCCTCAACATATTCTTTTAATTTTTCATCTTGCTTTACAGCCCTTGAGAAATCTTCTCGACCTACCAAAAAAAAAGATGCCTCTTCACTTTCAACACGAATTCTTATACGATACGCAACATCTTCACGAAGTGTGTCGCTCATTAACGAAAGAAGATTGGGTCCTTTGGCGTAAGTTATATTATATTCACGTCCATCCTCTAAAATGGAACTCACCTTTACGACACCTTCCTTTAAGAAAATCATCTTTTCTAAACCGCACATTATAATATCATGGTTCTTTTTTGAAACAATTGGGACTTCCATCTTTTCTAGATATTTAAGCACATAGTCACAATTCATCTTCGTCACCTCTATTATTATTTCCATTTTATCATACTTCAGTAGATTCTTGTTAGCAATTGATATTTATTATATTACCAATCATGGATAATTGTTTTTGTATAATACACAACAAGATGATATACTTATCTTTGCTGGATAGCGTGTCCATAAAGTAATTTGCATATCCAGTTTCCTATGAATAGAGCTGAATTATTTGCCACATCATCTAGTTCAGCTTTTTTTTCATTTCAAAATTCATGATATAGTAAACAAAACTGGTTGTAACCAACTCATGATAGTCTTTCTTGTTATGGCAGTTTTAAGAGTCGACATCCCACATTTTAAGTCGGCTCTTTTTATGTTGCATGAAAAAAGGCGGATTATGCATCCACCTTAACATCTACAAATTGTTTTAAATACTCGACGTCCAAGACCATAATTTTATTATACAATGTGCGAATAACATGTTCTTCTCTTAAGCCGCGCAAAATACGATTCACGCTATGTCTTGTAGAAATTCCACAGAAACCCGCAATATCATCGTTTGTGATCTTTAGGTCGATCAAAATTCCATCACGCGCTTCTTTTCCAAACATTGTAACCAAATAGTATATAAAAGCACATACAGCACCATTCTTACCATTCATCGTCATTAATTCTTGTCTTGAAATTGTTTCCGATAATTTCTTACGATAATACGTATTCACGTATTCCACCAATTCAGAATGTTCATTTAATAATTGATTAAATAATTCTTTAGAAACACAATAAAAACTAGCTTCATCACTCTCAACACGAATCATCAATGAAGAAAATTTACAATCAACAACTGCATCTTTAAACATAGATAAAATATCAAAGCCTTTTAAATACGTAATATTAAATTCACGTCCATCACGCATTAAAACACTGACCTTCACAACACCTTCTTTTAAAACATATACATTCTCATCTTCCATCTTTAAAAATGTATGTCTTCTTTTACGAATAACAGGCACTTCGTGCTCTGAAAAAAAGTCTAAAAATAATTCACACCCCATAATTTAAATCATCCTTTTTCAATATCGTTTATTATAACACACTCCTTCTTGTGATACGTTAACAAATCACACAGTGAGAAAAAAGAATAGACCTAAGCCTATTCTTCTATGAGTTCAAATCGATATTCCTGCTTCACATCCGGATACTTGTCATGATCTACTTTTGACACAAACATTTCATATGGACGAACAAAATATTTATAATCCCCATATAATGCTTGATAAACCACAATCTTCTCTTCCCTGAATGCGTTTCAGAATGTCTATTTGCTAATACTTTCATAAATTCTTTCCTGCAACGTTGTTTGACGAATACGCTTTAATTTTAAGCGTACCTGCGTTTCAAATAAGCTCCTATTGCCAATAATAAAAAGCTGTTTTTTAGCACGCGATATCGCCGTATATAAAAGACGCTTTTCTAACATGTTTTTCGCATTCACATCCACAATACAGAATACCGTCTGATATTCATTACCTTGGGATTTATGAACACTGATACACCATGCGTGTTTTAAGTAATATAGAAAGTCTGTTGAAAAATCAACAATCGCATTTGTGAAATCCACGGAAATCACATTCTGTTTTGAATCAATGTTAACAATCGTACCAATATCCCCATTGTAAACATCTTCATCCGGTAAATTCTTCAACAACATGACCTTATCGTTTTCACGAAAGATTGTTGTTCCTACCTTCATCTGATTCTTTTGCGGACTTTTTGGATTGAACAACACCTGCATCTGACGATTGATCTCATCAATGCCAGCAGCCCCTTTATACATTGGTGCCAAGATCTGCATGGAATCTAGATCCATATCTTTGACATAATCAATTAGGGCATCCATAATTTTTGGCGTTGTTCTTTCAATAAACTCAACACCATCCTCATAATGACACGTAGTTTCTTCACGAATTTCTTTTGCCAAAGTCACGATTCCAGAACCACTTGACTGTCTAAAAATCTTCTTTAGATGGACCGTATCAATCACATCCGATTTAATTAGATCTTCTAATACCTTTCCAGGACCCACACTCTCTAACTGATTTTCATCACCAATTAAAAGAATGCGACAACGCTGTGGAAGTGCCTTTAATAATTGGGCAAATAAGTGTGTGTCCACCATACTAAACTCATCCACAATAATAAAGTCGACATCTAATGGATCCTCCTCATTTTTGCCGAAGGAATTATCTTCTAAGTTCCACTGCAGCAAGGAATGAATGGTTCTTGAATCACAATTTGAAAGTTGTGCAAGTCGCTTTGAAGCTCTTCCTGTCGGTGCACAAAGCTGAATCTTACTATCTGGATATACATCCTTACAAATTTCCAAGATTCCCTTTACCGTCGTTGTCTTACCAGTACCAGGACCACCCGTTAAAATCATAAACGAACGATCGAAGAACAATTGAATCGCATCCTTTTGTTCCTGATCATATGTAATAGCTAAACTAAACTCCACTTGTTTGATTTTTGATTCAACATCCACACTTTCCACTTCAAATAAATGATTTTTCAACTCTTTGGCAATCGTGACCTCATCTTCATGTAAAGTAAAAGGATAGATTCGAGTATTTTCAACATACAAATATTGAAGTGAAACCAAACGATCAATACTTTCCTGAATCAAGGATTCATTTACACCACGTACATTTTGAAAGATTGTCGCAAATGTAATATATGTATTTCCAGTCGCCATGGATAGTTGTCTAGCCAATTCATAGATATAGGCATCTAATCTTCTTGGATCCTCATTGGATAAGCCTATGGCACTTGCCATCTTACAAGCGGTTTTATATCCAAAACCATACACTTCATAATAAGGTTTGAAACAATCCTGTTCAATCACATCCAACACATTATCATATGAGTCCAACAACATCTGAATCTGTCTTGGACTCAAGCCATACTTTAATAGCTTTGCATATGTCTCATTAAATCCTGTAAATTCTTGAATACCCTTTTGAATAATCAATATCTTTTTGGCAGTCAAATTGGGCACTTCATGTAAAAGTTCTGGATTATTATGAATCTTCTCTAAACAATTCTCGCCAAGAGTCTCATAAATACTTTCGGCTGTTTTTTTACCAATCGTAGGAAAATTCTCACCACAAAGAAAATGAATGATCGCATCCGAATTGTCTGGCAATTTCTTTTTGGCCAAATCCACACGAAACTGCTCCCCATACTTAGGGTGTTTTACATATTCCCCCTGCAAAACATATTCTTGATCTTCGATTGGATCTTCAATTCTTCCAGCCGCTGTAAAATTATGATACGTCTTTAATTCTGAAAAACCAGCAACGACATAATGATTGGCTTTATTTTCAAAAATGATATATTCAAGCCTAGCCTCGATGTCCATTGGCTGTCTCCATAATCAATTGATTTAAATTCTTGCCATCCTTGAAAACTTCTTCAATGACACCCCCACCAATGCACTTGTCGCCATCATAAAATACAGCTTCCTGTCCTTCTGTAACAGACGCAATTGTTTGTGGATATTTTACTAACACACTTGTATCATCCAATCTTTCGATTTCGATATCTTGATCCTTTTGACGATATCTAAATTTACAAGTACACTTTGTTGGAATCTCATCCAAGCTTGGCAAGATCCAGTTGATTCCTTTTACAACACACGAATCTGAATACAATAAATCTCTTTGGTCTGTACGACATACATAAAGAATGTTCTTCACAACATCTTTTCCAACCACAAACCAAGGACCCTTTTCATGATCTATATTTAAACCTTTTCTTTGTCCAATCGTGTAATATAAAACGCCCACATGACGTGCAATGACTTTACCTGTATTCACATCTACAATGTCACCATCTTTACTAGGAAGATAGTTCGATAGGAATTGTCTGAAGTTTCTTTCTCCAATGAAACAAATACCCGTACTATCTTTCTTTGTCGCAACCGATTCTAAGTTTAATTCAGAAGCAATCCGACGAATTTCTGGTTTTTCTAAATTTGCCAAAGGGAAAATCGTTTTAGCCACCTTACTCTTTTCAACCTGACACAAGAAATATGTCTGGTCTTTATTCTGGTCTTTAGCACGTGTTAAATATGTAAAGCCATTCTCTTCCTTATTGTTTGAAGCATAATGCCCTGTAGCCACCTTATCAAAACCTTGTTTCATAGCATATTCAAAAAATGAATCAAACTTAATATATTTATTACATAAAATATCTGGATTTGGCGTACGCCCCTTTCCATATTCACTTAAAAACGTTTTAAATACGTTATCCCAATATTCTTCAATAAAATCAACACGCTGTAAAGGCAAATCCAAATGATTGGCAACCGCTAACGCATCTAAATAATCCTGTTCCTGAGGACAAGTATCATCTTTGATTGTAGGATTTCCTGCAATATCATTATTCGCAAAACTATCCCAGTTACGCATAAAACAACAAGTCACATCATACCCTTGTTTCTTTAATAAATAAGCTGCAACAGCAGAATCTACACCGCCACTTAATCCAACTAATACTTTCATATGTAATCCTCCAACTATCAAAAATTATATCATAAAAAAGGACCAAGCCCGAAAAACTTGATCCAACAATTCAAAATGGTGCCCAGGGCCGGACTCGAACCGGCACGGTATCGCTACCGGTGGATTTTGAGTCCACTGCGTCTACCAATTTCACCACCCGGGCAAAAAACAAATATTTAATTTTAAAAATGGTGCCCAGGGCCGGACTCGAACCGGCACGGTATCGCTACCGGTGGATTTTGAGTCCACTGCGTCTACCAATTTCACCACCCGGGCATTGCTTGTCTATTATACCAAAAGATAGAATGTCATGCAAGGATTTTTTTTAAAAAGCCACTAAGCCAAAAAATGCATCCTTCTTAAACAGATGCATTATAATATGTCGCAATATCACTCTCTGAAATATAGCCACACTCAGCCATCGCCTTTAATACGGCATATTGTTTTTGTTTGGCTTGGGCAAAATGATAAACTAATTCATAATTGTTTGGCGATTGGGGAATTCCTGCAAGTAAAGAAGCTTGAGCTATGGTCAAATCTTCTGGATCTGTATCAAAATATCCATAACTTGCTTCATAAATACCTGTATAGTTATTTCCATAATTGATCACATTCACATATAGGGCAATGATTTCATTTTTAGAATAATGTTTCTCCAAATAACGAGCTACAAATAATTCTGTACTTTTACGATCCCATGTACCATCAAACATACCATATAAATTTTTAGCCAATTGCTGCGTAATCGTAGAACCACCACTTTTTAATAGATTATCATCCAATTGGGATACAAGTGCACGCATAAGCCCAATATAATCAACGCCTCCATGATCATAAAAACGACGATCTTCTATTGCCACCGTTGCTCGTACAAGTTCAGGTGATAAATCATCATATCCGACAAAAGTAGATCTAGATGTGACTTCATTTACCACATCATCCACAGATTGAGATTGTGTTAATTCTAAATAACCCCAATATCCTTTACCAAAAAAGATGCCTACAAAGGCAATAATCAAGATTAATAATAATTTAAATATAAACTTAACAAACTTTTTCATATCTAAACATTAACATAAGAAAACGAACTTGTAAAATTACAAGTTCGTAAGATTAATCCTTTAAAGTCACGTGTGAAGCATCTTTAAAGATTGAATTTGCCGCAATTTGACCACGCACACGAGATAGTGGATATACATTTGTGTGTGGACCAATAATCGTTCCTGGACAAAGTACAGAGTTACATCCAACTTCTACATAGTCACCCATAAAGGCACCGATTTTTCTTAATCCTGTTTCAAATTCTTCAACCACATTATAATTTTCATCTTTTCTTCTTAAGATGATATTGTCACGAGCACTCTTTAAATTACTTGTGATACCCCCAGCACCCAAGTGAGAATGATATCCAAGAATACTATCTCCTACATAGTTGTAGTGAGGCGTTTCTACATTGTCAAATAAAATACAGTTCTTTAATTCCACACTGTTTCCAACCACGCAGTTTGCGCCCACTAAAGCACTTCCACGCACAAAAGCACAATGACGAACCTCTGTTTCAGGACCAATGATGCATGGAGCTCCTAGATATGCACTTTCAAAGACATTGGCACTCTTGTGTACCCAAACATGTTCTTTGACTTCCACATAATCTTCTCCTAAGTTTTTACCTAGTTCTAAAATCAAGTCTTTGATTCCCGACAAAGCTTGCCAAGGATATTCAAACTTTGCTAAATAATCCTTTGCTAAAGTATGATCTAAATCATATAATTCGCTTATTTTGTACATAAAATTTCCCTCTTTCTTACCACTCAGGCTCAAATTTGAATTCAACCTGAATATCATCTTCATTTATATCTAAAATCGCATAGCTACATGGCTTTCCATCTCTAGAATGCGATAAAGATCCTGGATTTACTAATGTAACACCATCAACACGATCTAAAAAGGATACGTGTGTATGTCCAAAGCATACAATGTCACAATTCAATTCTTTAGCACGATTCACCAATTGTTCACTTCTTAAAAAATAAGAGAACCGATGAGAATGTGTTACATAAATTTGATGTTTACCAATCGGTATGATTCTTTCATTTTCAAAACGACCAAAATAATCATTGTTTCCACGCACAATGATATAGCCCGGATAATACATCGGATCATCCTCTAAATCACCACAATGAATAAACAATTTCGCGTTTGGATGTTTTTCCTGGATTGTTTTTAATATATCGTTTCTTCCATGAGAATCACTCACAACAACTATTTTCATAAAGTCTTTTACTCCAATTCATCCGGAAATGACATTTGTTCCATGCCCTTACCACTATCATGCATGATTTTCGCGGTTTTTACACCCACATAACGAAGCATAAAAGGCTGATACCAATGTCCCGTCTTCTTTTCTTGTTCTTGTTGGTAACGAACTACAAAACCATAGCGATACGCATTTTCTTCAATCCATTCCATACGCTTTTTACTTTCTTCAGACAATTCTTCTTCGACTTTTGAATAATCATATTCATCATCGACATATTGCCTACATAGATTGATCCATTCATCATGACCCTCTAATACAATCGTATAGCCGAGTTGCTGCTCATTTTTACCGGCACTAAACATATAGTGGTCAACACCCTCATATTCTTTGGATGCGTTGACATATTGACCTAGAATTTGTTCATAATTCAAATAACCACTGACCAAATTCAAATGATCCTGCCCATCCATAACAGACGCATACGAATCTAACATATTCGTTAGATCTTCGACCATACATGTTTGAACTAAGATAGTATTAAATGTCGTAATCTTTTCTGGTATATACTTATATACTGTATTTTCCTGATTTAATACGACATACGGATTGGTTGGATCGGCAACCAATCTTAAATCTGGATACAATACAGCTTCGTTTTCATAGAACGTCGTTAAATCAATATATGAATAATGCATCAACAATTGTTTTAAAGAATCATACGAAAAATTCTTTCGAAAACGATTCACAAAATTGACGATATATTCATTATCTGCATCCTGCGTTTCCTTGGCTTCTTTATAATATAACGTATTTTTTAAATTGAAATCTTTCAACTCTATAAAATCCATAAATTTATCCGGTGAAATATGTTGATTTACCAAATAATCAATATCATCACTATCTAGATATTTTAATAAAACATCACGATTTTCATCGGTTGTATAAGGATATCGAGCTAAAGGATCATACGATTTATCCATGCTATATAGACAATATAAGCCCACCACTAGACAAACCACAATCAATAAAATACGTGCCCGCAATTCTTTTTTACTAATCAAAATAAGTACCTCACGCACCCCATTATACTAGACTATTAATTCTCATGCAAACGAGCATATAGAATCTTAGCCACATCTTCTGGAATCACTTCACTCAATTGTTCTACACTCGCAAGACGCATCTGCTTCATGCTTTTAAAATGCTTCAACAATTCCTTTTTGCGCTTAGGCCCAATACCGCTCACCGTATCCAATACAGATTTTGTCATAGACTGATCTCGAAGTTTTCTATGATACGAAATCGCAAAGCGATGCACTTCATCCTGCATACGTGTTAATAAGAAGAATAAGCTCGACTTGGGATCAATCTGAATTTCATTTAAATTTACATCCATCAATGCTCTTGTCGCATGCTTATCATCCTTTACGAGTCCTGCCACTCTTAAATCCAGCTGCAACATATCTATAATTTCTTTGGCAGCCGCAATCTGTGCAGCACCACCATCCACCAACAATAAATCTGGCATCGGCAAATGTTCTTTCAACAATCGAAAGTATCTTCGATAAATGACTTCTTTCATACTGTCCACATCACTGCGATACCCATCTAATTTATAATGACGATATGAATTCTTATCAGGTAAGCCATCCTTAAAGACAACCAAACCACTCACATTAAACGTACCTTGGATGTGGGAGTTATCAAACATTTCAACCGTATGAATATCCGCATTGAATATTTTCGACAACGTTTCATTGGCCTGACGCAACTCATTATCCTTACGAAATACCAGTTTAAACTTCTGCTCATGTGCTTCCTTGGCATTTTTATAAACTAAATCAATCAGTTTCTTTTTTTCACCACGAACCGGAATATGCACATTCGTATTTAAAGCTTCCTTTAAAACGTCCACAGGCGTTCCAGGCGGCACCAAAATTTCTTTTGGCACCACATTTTTTTCATAATACTGCATGATAAAGCTAGTAAAGGCATCCATCTCATCTTCATACAACGGTGTAATTGACATATTTCTCTCCAATAATTTTCCTTGACGAATAAAGAAACCTTGAAAAGAAATGTATCCAGAATCCACATAATATCCAAATACATCACGATTAGCACGATCTTTAAAGTCAATCGTCTGTTTTTCAATGACATGTTCTAATGCTTGGATCGTATTATAGATTTCCTGTGCTTTTTCAAACTGCAAGTTTTCACTTGCCTCCATCATTTTAGCCTGCAAAGAATCCATCACCTCTTTGGTGTCTCCCTGCAAAAACTTCTTAATTTTTTTACGCGTCTTTTCATTTTCCTTAGGATCAATCTCATGAATACAAGGTCCTAGACATTGGTGCATGTGATAGTACAAACATGGAGAATCTGGAATATGACGACATTTACGTACACAAAAGATCTGATTGATCAATTTCACGATTTCATAAGCCGACTGACTACTTGGATACGGTCCAAAATATTCACTTTTCTTATTTTTGATATTTCGTGTTGTACGCACCACAAAATTATTCTCTTTTGTGATCTCAATATATGGATATGTCTTATCATCCATAAACATGATGTTGTAAGGTGGCGTATGTTTTTTTATTAAATTGATTTCTAATAATAAAGCCTCTTTTTCACTGCCCGTCACGATAAATTCGAAATCATGAATGTGCGACACTAAACGCGTCGTCTTATTGTTGTGGGTACCATGAAAATAAGAACGCACACGATTCTTTAAAACTTTGGCCTTTCCCACATACAATATATTCTGATTTTCATCTTTCATGATGTAGCAACCAGGAGAATCTGGAAGTAAGGCTAATTTATCTTGTAGATGTTTAGAAACACTCATTTTATCCCCTACTTTAATATAACGATAGTTGCACCAAGTCCACCTTCATTTGGACCGGCACTGTTAAACTTAGAAACGTTTGGCTGTTTCTTTAAATCCTTCCAAACAGCCGTACGCAAAGCACCCGTACCCATACCATGAATGATACGTACTTGTTTAATGTGTTTAACGACAGCTTGATCTAAATATTTATCTAAAGCAGCAATGCCTTCTTCGACGCGCATTCCAATAAGATTCAACTCCAAAGGAAAACGACTGGATACCGATTCTACATGTGCTTTATAAGTTGCTTTCTTGATTTGTGGCTTATGCATAGGCTCCAACTTCGAAATTTTCACCTTCATCTTCATACCATTCGTTAAAACGGTAGCTTCATTTCTTCGAATATCCACAATTTCACCATGCGAATTCAAGCCTGTGATTTTTACATAATCACCAACCTTAAATTCTTTCTTATCGTCTTCAACTTCTTCAACATGCTCATTTAAAAGATCCAGTTCATGCATTTTTTCAATCTGCTTATGCTGCTTACCCGTCTTTTCTTTACGAAGCACAGTTAAGATTTCTTTGGCCTCTGCCTTTTTCTTTTCGAGCATCTCATTCAATTGTTCCTGATACGATGCATCCAATTGGGCCTTACGCTTTTCGATTTCTTTTTCTTTTTCGTAAGCCTCCTTTTGAACGCGGTGTGCATCTTCAATCAATTGATTAAAACGCTCCTTTTGTTTCAAGACATCATTTTGAAGTTTTTCTAATTTCTCCAATTCTTTTTCTGTCTGCTTTTCATTTTCATTCTTTAAAAAATCTGCTCTTTCTAAAATGGACTCTTCTAAATTGTATTCTCTGGCAATATGAAAGGCATAACTTGCTCCAGATACACCAGGAATATATTTATAGGTTGGCTTTAATGTTTCTGGATTAAACTCAACACTCGATACTAATACAGAATCATTCGCTTTTCCATATGTTTTTACTTGCGAATAGTGAGTTGAAGTAATAATCGTACTTCTTTTTGAGATCAAATACTCCAAAATCGCAACCGCAAGACTAGCTCCTTCTAATGGATCGGTACCATTTCCAATTTCATCCAATAAGATAAAACTATTCTCATCACTCTTCTGACAAATATGAGAAAGACGAGAAATATGACTTGAGAAAGTCGATAAGTTATTTTCAATGGACTGATGATCTCCAATGTCAAAATACATCGATTGATAGAATGGTAGAATGGCTTTATGACATAATACGGGAAATGCAGCATGGGCCAAAGCTACAAAGAGTCCAATTGTCTTTAATGTGACAGTCTTACCTCCCATGTTTGGCCCTGAAATCATAAGGCAAGCTTGTTTATCATTTAATTCATATGTGTTACAAACCACTTTCTTTTCATCAATCAAAGGATGTTTGGAATGTTCTAAATACATAGAGTGATCTCTTGATTGTAAAGATGGAATGCATCCATCATAGCGTACAGCCCATTTTGCCTTTGTGAAAGCTACATCAATTACAGTTAATGTTTCTAATGCCGAAGTTAAAGACAACGCATTTTTCTTAACTTGCATCGACAATTCCTTACAGATTCGTTTCTTTTCTTCTTCAATACGAATCATCAAAGAAGAAATCTCATTATTATCAGCTACAAAGCTGGATGGTTCAACATAATAGGCAAGTCCTGAACTTGATTGTCCATGAATCATACCGCCAAAGGCATTCTTATCTTGGGCACGAACCAAGACAACAACACGTCCAGATACGGTTGTCGTCATATTTTCCATAAGTTTTGAACTGTTCTTCTTTAAAAACTGTCTTGATTTTGATTGTAATGCTAAGCGCGTATCTACCAACGCCTTATGCATACTTTTTAATGCAGGTGTCGCATCTTCTTTAACCGATCCTGTTAGATCAATCTTTGAAAGGATTGAATCCTTCAAGCGTGTACATCCATCCATAGATTGAGCTAAATTTGTCAGTTCTGGATAGTCAGGTCCATCCAGGCTTTGTTTGGTTTGTTTAACAGCTGTTAAAAAATGGTAGATGGAAATCAATTCTTTACTTGTTAGTGTCATCTGTTTCGAAGCTTTTGAGACTGGTAAAGAAATATCATTCGCTCCTGATAAAGAAAGTAAGCCTCCGGCTTGTTCAAACTGAATGGCTTCTTTGGCATAATTTAATTGTTCTTGTATTTCTAATTTATCAAATACAGGCAACGCATTTAAAATTTTTTCTTTGGCACAAGAAAAGCTAGAAAATGCAGAAATCTGTGTTAATACACTTGAAAAATCAATGGCCTGGTTTAATTCATTTCTAAAATTTTGTTCCATAAAATACTCCGTTCTCACCTATTTTAACACAAAATTTATGGTAAACTAAATAAGGTGATTAAAATGGCAACATTGACAAAGAATATGACAAAAGAAGAGATCTTTCAATTAAAAAATCGATTATCTCCATTTATATTAAAAGAAAGTACACCACAGTATACGTACTATCAAATCAAAACGAAAGAATGTTCGATTACGGCATATACAAGTGGTAAAGTTGTATTTCAGGGAGCCGATCTTTCTTGGTTAGAACCGAAACCAACGCATAGTGAAGCACAAGATGAAGCGGGCAGCGATGAAGTGGGTACTGGTGATTATTTTGGTCCGGTTGTAGTGGCTAGCTGCATTGTCACAAACAAGGCTCGCAAAAAACTTGCGCATCTTGGCATTCAAGATTCAAAGCAGGTGGATGATGTTAAGATTCGTAAGCTTGCACCTATCATCAAGGAAGTATGTCCACATAGTATTTTGATTGTTCCCAATTCAAAATATAATGACATGCATGATACTTGTAATATGGTGGATATGAAGTGTCGTCTGCATAACCAGGCTTATGTAAATTTGGTACATAAAGGATATACGCTTCCTAAGCAGATTGTTATTGATCAGTTTGTGCAAGAAAAAAGTTACTATCGCTACTTACAAGGCTTTCCTGAAGTCATTAGAGGTATCACATTTGAGACCAAGGCCGAAAACAAATACCTGGCCGTAGCTTGTGCGAGTATCCTGGCAAGAAATGCCTTTCTAGAAACGTGGGATCTTATGGAAGAAAAATATGATTTCAAATTTGAGAAGGGTGCCGGAAGCAAGGTGGATGTGTGCGGCAAGAAATTCGTACAAAAATTTGGAAAAGAAAAGCTTTACCAAGTGGCAAAGCTTCATTTCAAAAACACACAGAAGATTGGAGTTTAAAATAAAAAGCCATCCAATTGGATGACTTAGCGCTCACTGATTTTTGTTTCTACATCAATCTCATAAGGAAGCTGTACAAGCTTTACACCCGCCTCATGAAACATACGCTTACTGGCAATATTGCCTTCGGTTCCATCATACTTATCACTTTCATATACTACGCAAGAAATACCAGCTTGAATAATGGCCTTTGCACATTCATTACAAGGAAATAACGATACATATAAAGTACAACCATGAAGGTCTTGAATACTATTTAAAATTGCATTCAATTCAGCATGCACAACATAAGGATACTTAGTCTCAAGAAATTCACCATCTCTATCCCAAGGAAACTCCTCATCTTCACAACCATAAGGAAAACCATTGTATCCAAGTCCAACCACTCTTTTTTGAGGATTGACTATACAAGCTCCTACACGCGTATTTGGATCTTTTGAACGCTTTGCACTCAAATGAGCCATGCCCATAAAATATTGATCCCAACTTAATACATCATCACGCATTATTCTTCCCCTTCTCTAAGTTCATTTAAAACTCTTTTAAAAGTAGGTTCTAAACCAATCTCAAAACGCATCTTTTCCTTTGTCGTAGGATGCACAAATTCCAACGCACACGCATGCAACAATTGACCATTGGCCTGAATTGTTTTTCTAGGACCATACTTAGGATCTCCTGCGATTGGATGTTCAATATACTGCATATGAACACGAATTTGATGTGTTCTACCTGTATCTAACTGACACTTGATATACGCAAATTTCTTGAAGTTTTCCAATACTGTAAAATGCGTAATCGCATCCTTCGAATTATTTGCGGTAACCGCCATTTTCTGACGATCCTTTTCATCACGACCTATTGGAGCATGAATCGTGCCATGCTCGTGCGTAAAAGGATTATGTACAATAGCTACATATTCACGATGACACGTTTTATCCTGTAATTGCTGACTTAAAGATTCATGGGCCACATCATTCTTGGCAACAACCAATAATCCAGACGTATCCTTATCAATACGGTGTACAATGCCTGGACGCATCACTCCATTAATACCACTCAAATCTTTACAATGATACAACAACGCATTCACTAAAGTTCCAGAATAATGACCAGGAGCTGGATGCACAACCATGCCCTTTGGCTTATTGATCACAATAATATCATGATCCTCATATACAATATCCAAATCAATGGGTTCAGGAAGAACTTCGGTAGAATCTAGTTCAGGAATAGAAACCGCGATTTCGTCTCCTACACAAACTTTATAACTTGCCTTCATCACCTTTTGATTGACCAAGACATTTCCTTCGTCTAATAAATCTTTAATTCTCTTACGTGAAAAATCCAATTTTTCCGCAAGAATCTTGTCCAAACGATCCAATTTAGTATCTTCATCTATCTTTAAGATTCTTGTTTCCATCTCTCTTGCTCCTTCTTATCATCTATAAACATACTTACTAATATTAATGCGATACCCACTGTAATACAGATATCTGCTACATTAAATACGGGAAATGGATAGCCAAAAATATAGAAACTAAAAAAGTCTCTTACAAAGCCTAGCGTCATACGATCGATAAAGTTTCCAATAGCTCCCGAAAAAACTAAAGATAAACAAATCTGATAACGCGAATCATTCGTTTTAAAAAACATATATACCATTCCAACTAAGGCAATAATGGTAAGTGCGGCAAAGAAACCCATTCCAGCTTCCGCAAACATACTAAAACCTGCACCTGTATTTCGAACATATGTCAAATAAAAGAAATGATTGATCATTTCAACCGAATCATTTAATGCGATAGACTTCTCAACAGCCCACTTTGTCCATTGATCCAGTCCCAAAGTGACCAACACAATCAATAGTGAAGCCACTGTAGTTTTACCTTTTTTCATATACTTCCCCTTTAAAAAGACTTGTTTTTTCGATGCAAAAATAACATCTTAAAAAACAACCATACACTCATCCCAATCGCAATGATGTACCCAAAAAATCCAAGTGCTGGTATCCCCATAATCATCGGCTTCATCTTTGTCGTACAAATCAAACTTGAACCCATAACCAAAGCGGCAATCAACACACATACAATCAAACGATTCACCATTTGATCAATCTTGGCAAGTGGAGCTTGAGAACCCATTAGATTCAAATTGACCTTGATCTGTCCTCTTTGAACCATCTTCAACACATCGCTTGCCTGCACAGGAATATCCACCGAACGAGAAAGCGCATCAATACTACGCTTAAATCCCGACTTGATTTCTTTCTCCCAATCAATTTTTGTCAAACTTGACTTATGACTCATCGCAATCTTCATCGTATTCATATTCGGATCTAAAGCAGTTAACGTTCCTTCAATTGTCATCATAGAACGTGCTAACATACTAATGCCTTTAGGCAAAGAAATCGAATATACATGACAAATTGAAAACATATCCTGAATCAGTTTGGCAACATCAATTTCTGAATATGGAACACTCAAATATTGATTCACAAAACGATCCATATCCGCACAAAAAGTCGTATAATCAATCTCCTTTTTACAATCCCCTATCATCAAGATACAATCCACTAACTTTTGTGTATCCCTCAAGGCAATGGCACGAACAGCCTCCTTCATCGTTTCACGTTCATTCGCATCTAAAGCGCCCATCATACCAAAATCGATCCATACGATTTGATTATCACGAATTCTTAGATTTCCCGAATGTGGATCTGCATGAAAGAAACCATTCTCAATAATCTGTGAAATATAATTAAATGCCAATTTATCGGCTATCTCACTACGATCATAGCCCAGTTCATCTAATTTTTTTGAATCAGTAATCTCAATGCCATCTACATATTCCATCACAAGAATATTCTTTCTTGTATATTCATCATAAATCTTTGGCGCATCAATAAACTTACAATCCTTATAATCATTCTTAAAGCGTTTCGCAAATTGAGCCTCAATCGTAAAATCCATCTCCTGTTTTGCGGTTGTCCAAAATTCATCGATGACCATATCTAGATCCACTACGCTTGATACAATATCTGAAAGATTCAATATCTTAACAGCCTTTCTTAACAAGGCTACATCACGTTCCATCCACTCATAAATCTTAGGACGCTGAATCTTAAGCACAACTCGTTTTTTAGACTTCAAAGTAGCTGCATGCACCTGCGCAATAGATGCTGAACCTAGACAAATCTCATCAATACTTTCAAACTCTTCTTGAAATAAATCGCCGTACGTCTCTTGAATGATTTGTTCAACCATAGAAAAAGGCATGGGACTTGCCTGCGAGCGAAGCTTCATCAACTCTTTACAATAACGCTCAGAAAACAGATCCTGTCTTGTCGACATAATTTGTCCAATCTTAACGAAAGTAGGACCCAAGTCTTCAAGTATCATACGAAACTTAACGGGATCCATCCCCTTTTGGATATGATGTTTTCTTAATATAGATACAATCTGCGCAAACCTTGCACTCGTTGACATCGTATTCGTATCACTCATCGTTTCACATCCTGCTTTCTACGTAAAGGCGTATTTGTCACTTTACCCCTTTTTAAATTCCTTAGCGAATTTGACTTCTTTTTATCACCCACCAGAATCATTCTCAACAAACGACTCCAGTCTCTATTATTTTTCACCATAACAGTATTTTAACATAATTGTTAAAAATCAAAAAGAAACAGTATAAACTGTTCCTTAATAGTAGTCATCGACGAATGTAATTTTATCCTTTAATGCCTTGCCATATCGAAGACTTACATGAATTTCATCATTATTCACGTAATATTCGTCGTAACTCTTTGATTTAAACGTATTAAAAATGGTTTGAAGATCCTTTGACATCTCATAATCATCCATCTGTAAATCCAATTGATCCCCATCCTGCACAACATGAAGCATTTTAGGATATGTGATCACCAATGAATTATTCGGTAATTGATTATCTTCCACCATCTCATCCACAACAACACGTACATCGCCAACCGAACTTAAATACGTTTTTGTATACAAACGACAACGATCTGGCATTGTCGTTGTCATAGTCTGCGTTTCTTGAGACAAATCAATTTGATTTGGACTAATTTGACTCAATTCATATACAAAAGTTCCACAACCAAACACAAACAATAAGATTGAAACAACCAACAATATACCTAACTTACGCATTTGTATCCACCCTCTTAGGCCAAGCACGAACTAACATCAATAGTATTGCCAAACTTCCTAACACAAAGGCAATATCCATACAATATAATCCAGTACTTGTTGTGGCATATACAATAGTTACATATATCATGACAACCAAGCCAATACCACTACCAATCAAAACGCACGCTACAGGAATCATAGACAAGACTAAGATCACCTTTAAGACATCCGATTCAAGGTGACTTGGCTTTCTTTCATGATACAAAGGACGCTCAGGTGTTGGAGGCAAATCACTCGATTTAATATTATCATTCCAAGTATCTTTGATATCATCCATCACACCCACATTATGCGCATGCAAACGATAACGCTCCACTCTTTTAGCCATGACTTTCACAAAGAAATAAATGGCTAAACATAAATATAGTATGCGACAAAGACTTAGCATAAAATCTGTGATCATATAGATTCCGACAAAGAATGAAAAAATCATAGACAATAAAAATCGGCATAATATATCAACCACGATGACTTTTCCAATCAACAAAATCAACACTAAAACAATCGCATCAAATAAGATGTGAAAAATTTCATTCATCGAAAAATTACCAAGCTTAGAAAACAATTCCTCTACCTTCGCATACACCTTATCAATCGTTTTATCTGCACGATTAGAGAATGGATCCATTGAGTCCGTATTGATCTTATATGCATCTAGAATATCCTTTACCAATTCATCCACATCACCAAATCCAGCAACCGCCTCTTCTTCTGCAACACCACCAGCAATCTTGTCATCAATATATGTTCCATATTCTAATAGGATGTCTTCTCTTTCTTTATCGCTAATCAATGATAACTTTTGAGTTAGAACATCCAAAAATTCCTTTTTTAACACTCTACTCCACTCCTTTCAAATATGCATTTACACTATCTGAAAAATCCGTCCACTCCGATAATAAAGCATCATATCTTTCAAGTCCCAAACTTGTGATATGATAATATTTTCTTGGAGGACCCTCCGTAGATTCTTTTAAATAAGACTCCAACAAACGATCGTTCGACAATCGCTTCAACAAAGGATAAATCGTACCTTCATTTACTTGAATTACCTCGTTGATACGAGACACAAGCTGATACCCATATAGATCATCCGATACAATAGCCTTTAATACAATCAACTCTAAAACACCTTTTTTAAATTGAGTATTCATGCGTTTCACCCCTATTCTTTCCCATTAATGATGGTTGAAACACATCTACATACATCTTTTCCAAAGTTGTCAATGAAAGATTACGAATCGACTGTACATACTTAAAGTTTGGATTCACTATCCCATTCTTATATTTCAACTTCAATTCATATGCCTCATTATATTCAATGGCACCAATACCAATTACTTGAACACACATAAATAATTTCGAAGCTTTATTCAACCCCATGATTTTTCCGTTACGAATCCAACCACAAAAATACACCGGAATATTTTGGAAAGAGTATCCCGAAATATGGTCAATCGAAATCACAGGAAGATTCTTTTTTTTACCTAAACATTGCGCATATTCTTTTGTTGCTCCATGTTTGGAACAATAAATCACCGCTCTTGGCTGCATAATATCACCCCGTCGCTATCATGATATACACACTACCTTGGATTGTCAAGTACTGTGTTATACGTATTTGATTTAGATGAATTTAACATCGAATATTCACTTAAATTTAAAATATCTATCTAACGAAGATTTTAGTAGAATATAGGTGAAATAATATATAGTGCCAATTGATCCTTTAATGTATTAACACAAACACCTGGAAACATATAGGTATCTAGATAACAAATGTCAACATGCAGTGGATACAGTAGCCCAGATGCAATATGAAAGAATTAAAGAAGGAAAAATAAAATGAAATTTCAAAGATTTAAACGCGGAAGTGTTGTAATGGTGGAATTTTCACCATCTATGGGTAGTGAAATCAAGGGGAAATATTTAGCTATCGTTTTAACGAAAATGATTCACCTAATAATGGTGTGCTAACGGTAATTCCATTAAGTTTAAAAAATAAGCCTTATTATGTTCCATTCGATAATTTTTTTTAATGAAGCAATCCCTTTCTTAGATAAACAATTAAATGAATTCATAGAGAACATTAAAAATGTTACAGATGAAGAGAAAAAAGCAATGTTGGATAATGCAAATAAGTTTATTGTGGTTGCCAAAATGTATCAAAAAATGGGTGTTGACTCCTATGCAATGGTACAAAATATCTCCACAATCAGCAAATTGAGAGTTCTTAAACCAATAAACAAGTATGATCCCATTTTAAAAATTAGAGTTTCAGATGAAATCATGACAATACTTGATAATAAATTAATAGAATTATTTACAAAGTAAATCTTTTGACTTTAGAGTTATGAGATGTTAATATGCTTATGGACAACGGCCTTAGCGCCATTGATTATTACACAACGGCCTTAGCGCCATGTAGAAAGTCACTGATTTATTTCAGTGGCTTTTCTTCTTTATTATCAAATCTTTGTGTGAATGTCAAATCTATGGATGCTTAATTAATGCTGAAGAAAAGATTTTGAACGCAATCTCAAATTTTAAAACCTAATTAAGATATAATACAACATAAAATCATTAAATCCCCTTTATATAAAAGGGGATTTTGATTAGTTAGTAAATTTTTCGTAGAACTCCATACTCTCAAGAACGCTTGTATCCTGGATTGGATTATCATCCAAACGTAAAGCTTCTAATAATTCTAGATCTTTTAATGGAGTTGCATCTGTAATATAGTTTGCCTTCAAAGTAAGTGAACGCAAATATTTAAGTTTAGATAATGGAGTTAAATCTGTAATCGCATTGTGGTCCAAACGCAAATAAGAAATAAACTCTAAATGTTCTAATGGTGTTAGATCCTCAATAACATTGTTGTATAGATCCACGTCGCAAAGATTTGTAAGTTCAGTTAATGGAGTTAGATCTTTGACATTGTTGTTTTCCAAAGAAATAATTTCCAATTGCTTCATATCCTTTAAACAAGTAATATCCTTAATATCATTACGACCCACATTCAAATACACCATCTCTTTGGCATCCTTTAAAATACGAATATCCTTGATACGGTTAGTGAACAAATTTAAACGCTTCAATTGATGCGCATTCTTTAAGAAATTGATTTCAGTTAACTGACAGAACTTCGCATCCAAGCTTTCCAAATGCTCAACATTTGCGAATTTTTCTAAATTCTTCAAGCGGTTTTTTGATACATTCAATTCTTTTAAATCGCCCAAGTTATTCAATAAAGACATGTCCTTAAATCCAGTCTGTTCCATAGACAGAGATTCTAAATGATTTAATTCCTTCAAGAATGTAAAGTGTTCTGGTTCATTATAAGAAATATTCAAAGATTTAAGATTTGAAAATTCTTTTAGTACAGAATAATCCTTTAAATATGGACAGTTAGAAACATTCAATTTCTTTAAGTTTTTCATTGACAACAATGGACTTAGATCCGACATTAAGTTTGTGTTTAAATCCAATTCTTCAACATTAGAAAGATATGTTAAATCTTCGATATTGAATAAACGCATACCACCCATATCCAATTTCTTTAATTTCTTAAGTACACCTAAGATTGCATAACTAAAAGGACCATTTTCAGTATTGATATGAACCTCTTCTAACTTCTTACAGTGCTCTAAATAAATCAAACTATCAACTTTTGCCTTTGAAAGATTCAATACTTCCAAATCAATCATAGCAGCAACACTTGAAATATCCATTGTATATAAATTGTTTCTTGAGATATTTAATTTTTTTAGTTGTCTAAAACCATGTAAAGCCTGTAAGTCTCTTAATTGATTTCGAGAAACATCTAGACAAACTAAATTATGTAAATCTTTGATTGGATCCAATGTTTGCAACTTATTATTGCTCGCATTTAAAGTTTCTAGATTTTCCGCATACTGCAAACCTTCTAGAGTCTCTATTTCATGATCTTGTACTTCTAAGTGGATCAATTCCTTCATCAAATCTTCGTTTAGTTCTTCTTCTTTAACACGCAAAGTGCGCGCAATTACACTACGTAGCGCATCATCTTGAATAAGCATAAAACAAATGCCCTCCTTTATATATTCATTATAATCAAAATATAACATAATAACTATATAAAAATGGTTTTTTTAATGACAATGTTGTTAGAAAATGCTAAAATGAAAGCAGTTAAGGATTAGACTCATATTCTGATTGTGACAAATGCAATTGTATGCAAATACTTTCTATTTTAACGGTCAAAGGATATTGGCTTAGTCCAGGAGGTATAGGCATGAGCACAGGTAAAGTAAAATGGTTTAACGCTGAAAAGGGTTATGGATTCATTACCAGTGAAGATGGAAAAGATGTATTCGTACACTATTCATCAATTAATTCTGAAGGATTTAAAACTTTAGAAGAAGGACAAACTGTTACTTATGACGTTGTTGAAAGCGATCGTGGACAACAGGCTAACAATGTCACAGTTGTAGATACAGCTGCGTAGAAATTTGTTCGAAACAAGCGCACATTGTGCGCTTTTTTCATGAAAGAGAGGGATTTTATGTTAGAGCGATATGAAAAAGTAAAAGAATATGTATATTCTCAATATGCCAAAATTTATAATGAAGATTTAAAAGTAGCCGCCCTTACCCATACTGCGAGTGTGGACCTTGCCATTACATTTATTGCCATGGCAAGAGGCACAAATCTAGAACGAGCTAAAGTAGCTGCTCTATTTCATGACTACGCTCAATTTATTGACAACTGCCCACATTCTCAACATGCCAAATTATCAAGTCTTCACGCCTATAAGTACTTAAAAGAAAGTGGCTTATTTAAAACTACAGAAATAGATGATATTACTTATGCGATTCGTCAACATTCCAAAAAAGAATCTTTTGACTCACCACTTTGTGAAGCCTTAAAAGACGCTGACGTATTAGCTCGTTTCTTAGAAAATCCCGAAAAAGAAATCACTGGAATGAAAAGACAGCGCCTGCTTAACGCCTGCGCTGATATTCAAAGTCATTAAAATTTTTGATAATACAGTTCGACACTCGCATCGAGCTGTTTTTTTAATTGGTTAAACACCTTCATAAATACATCTTTATCATACACAATCCAGTCAATATAGGAAAAGCTCTTACCAATAGCTCCCCCAACCACTTTACCTGCATGCACCTTAGAAATAGTTTCATCCAATTGTTTCGATAATTTCTGACGATACAAAGCATCTTCTTTATTATGGAAAGGATTCGAATAATACACATAGCCAAACTCACCATCTTTACTCGATAAATCTGCAAGTACTTCTTCCTTTTCCTCAATCGTTTGTTCCACCAATAAAGGATGAGTAGTAAAAATAAGCTTCATATCTTTTCTTAAGGCATCGTGCGCAAAATCCTGAATTGGCTGATATACTGAATAAATATCAATTGGCTTATCATATACTTTCCAATGATTCTTCTCAACAAGAGCCATAATCACTTCATAAAAATCAATCATTTGACAGAACTTCATGTCTGAGTCTGGCGTATCGATAAAATCAACACGACAAATATATGCCTCATACGCAAGCTGGCCAATCGCAAGCTCCATAAGATACATGCTCATTTCTTTTTTATTTTCCGGATTACCAATCAAATTAAATCCAGGACAATATACTTTACAATCCAACATATCATTTTCAATTTGATAGAATACATGAAAATCTGCTAAAGTATATTCCTCATTTTTGATTTGAATCATGGCCTGAATCGCCTTTTGCGACATAGGCGGTAAAGTCGCATTCATGATCCAGTTTTGTTTCACACTCTTAGGTGCAATGTCACAAAGCATCTGACACAAATATTGCGTTGTCTTATTTGGACCTGTGTCAAAGGTCATCTCAAAAGAATCATAAAAGCTTTCGACAAAGAAATGGGCACCACTAATTTCCATTACCTCTTCATCCAATTCTTGAATCAATTCGTTTAATTCTTTATATTGTCCGGCCTTTAAACAATTAATAATTGCATCCTGTTTTTCTTCAAAATGCTTCCAGAACGCTAAACCATTTGTATAAGCACTCATTGATGATCTCCCTTCTTATAATTCTTTAATCACAGATATCAAGGCATCCGCCACAAGTTTATGACCCTTCTCATCCATATGGATTCCATCCAAACTTCCAGCTACAGCACTCGTATCAATCACTTCTACATTCAAACCCGAACAACCTTTTTCTAAGTATGGCTTTGTATTCGCTAAAATACCAAATCCAGCTTGACCAAAATTACTAGCTGTTCTTTCATTCTTTAAGCCATCCACATTCATTTTAGGTGGACACACCACAAAAAATTTAGGCAGTTTAGATCCATCACGATAGTTTTCCGGATTTAAGGCTCTATACATCAAAGTACGAATCCCCTTCTCTAAAGAAATGGAATTCGTTGAAAATTGACGTTTCGCATCATTCGTTCCCAACATAATAAACACAACATCAATGGGAGCATGCGTTTTTAAAACCATCGAAATCATTTTAGCTCCATTACGATCCGCATCATACGGATCATCCAAGCACAATGTTCGACCACATAAGCCTTCCTCAATAATTTCATGTTCCCAAAATGCCTTTTTAACAAGCTGCGTAAAACGATTTGGTTGTCTAGACGCATCTTTGGCATTATAGCCCCACGTATTACTATCCCCAAAAAATAATATCTTCATCGTAATATCCTCGATTCTGTAATAATCATATCTAACTTCATATCGGTTGGTTTTACATCAAATTCCATTTCCTGCACATCAAATGCTACCCCAATCTTCAATGCAGAACTTTTACTTAAATACCGATCATAATAGCCTTTTCCATACCCCATTCGATACGTTCCAAAGAATCCAACGACCGGTACTAAAATCACATCTAAATCTTTTACCTCATGCATCCCAATGGGTTCAATTGTTGAAAATGGACCCTTACTTTTTTCTTCTCGATCCGAATAAAAGGCAATCGTAGTATCATCTAACATCTTAGGTATATATAAATCAAATTCATCACGAAACTTTGCATATACATCCACTTCATTTCGAATTGGAATATATGTTCCTATTTTTCCTTTTAAAAAAGGCAAAACACAATTAGTGATTGCCTTTTCCTTTTCAAATCTTTTTGAATTTGATAATGAACTACGCCTTTGAATGCACAACTTTCGCTTATCCAATGCTGTCACTCATATCCAGTTTCAACATTTGATTCAATTCAACCGCATATTCCATTGGAAGTTCACGCGTAAATGGTTCTAAGAATCCCATAACAATCATTTCCGTAGCTTGAGAACGAGTTAAACCACGAGACATTAAATAGAACAATTGTTCTTCACTAATGTTTGAAACTGTCGCCTCATGCTCAATTTGAGATGTATCATTATAAGATACATTCATCGGAACTGTATCACTACGTGATTTCTTATCTAAAATCAGAGTATCACATTCAACTTTACTCTTGGCATATGCTGCATTTTTAGAATGTGTTACCCAACCACGATAGTTTACTTCACCACCATTACGCGCAATGGATTTAGAAATAATTGTACTAAAAGTATGAGGAGCTAAATGAATCATTTTACTTCCTGCATCCTGAATCTGGTTTTCACCGGCTACCGCAATCGAAATCGTTGTTCCCTTTGCGTATGGCTCAGCCAAAATACAAGCTGGATACTTCATATTTACATGGGAACCAACGTTACCATCAATCCATTCCATGTGTCCATTTTCAAATACTTTTGCACGCTTAGTCACTAAGTTCAAGATATTGCTTGACCAGTTTTGTACCGTTGAATAACGACACTTCGCATTCTTATGTACATAAATTTCTACAACTGCCGCATGTAAAGAATCCTTTGAATACGTTGGTGCCGTACATCCTTCTACATAATGTACATCGGCACCCTCATCTACAATGATCAACGTTCTTTCAAACTGTCCCATCTGCATGGAGTTGATACGGAAATAGGATTGAAGTGGTTTTTCCAACTTCACACCCTTTGGTACATAAATAAAGGATCCTCCTGACCATACAGCCGTATTTAAAGCTGCATATTTATTGTCTGTATAAGGAACAAGTTTACCAAAATATTCCTTTAATAAATCTGGACATGCCTTTAATGCAGAATCCGTATCCAAGAAGATAACACCCTTCTCTTCCACTTCCTCTAACATATTGTGATATACAACTTCACTCTCATATTGCGTAGATACACCGGCCAAGAATTTTTGTTCCGCTTCCGGAATTCCTAGCTTATCAAACGTATTACGGATCGTATCTGGAACTTCATCCCATGACTTTTCCTGTTTATCACTTGGTTTGATATAGTATGTATAATCATCAAAGTTGATTTCACTTAAATCTGGACCCCAATTTGGATTTTGTTGCTTTTCAAAAGAATGATATGCATCAAGTCTTAGCTGCAACATCCATTCAGGCTCATTTTTGATTTTTGAAATCGTACGAACTGTTTCTTCATTCAATCCCTTTTGGGTTTTATAAACACTGACATCTTCATCATGAAAACCATATTCATATTCACTAGAAAGTGCGATATCTTTTTCGTTACTCATCTTTTCCATCCTCACTTTCCTTAATCATTTCACGCATAGCCTTCCAACCAATTGTGGCACAATTGATACGATTGGCTTGTTTTCCGACATTTTGAAACGCTATGGCCTCATCTAAAACATCTTCATCATATTCTTTTTGATCAATCATTTTGAAATAATTGTCTATAATTTCTTTTGCTTCTTGTGTCGTCTTTCCTTTTAATAGTTCAGACATAATTGAAGTCGAAGCCGTTGAAATCGTACAGGCAACCCCATCAAAACGAATATCATCAATTTTTCCGTCTGAAATTTTTGTCTGCACCGTAATATCATCAATACAAGAATCACTCGCCATATGACGTGACATGTAACC
This sequence comes from Holdemanella porci, assembly GCF_009696075.1. GTDB lineage: Bacteria > Bacillota_I > Bacilli_A > Erysipelotrichales > Erysipelotrichaceae > Holdemanella > Holdemanella porci. The sequence goes on from NZ_VUMR01000012.1 coordinate 28,552, forward strand.
ATTGTCTTTTGTCAATTCTTTATTACGAGGATAGTCATAATGATCCATAATAATCTGGCGCATCAACATTGGATCAATATTTGACATAATTAAGCTTCCTTCCTAAAAGAAAATGCTGACACAGTTTTCCACTGTCGCATTCTTCAAAGCATCAATCAATTGATCGACTTCTTCTTTTGTGTTGTACAAATAGAAACTTGCACGACAAGTACCCGGAGTCTTCAACACTTCCGGAAGTAATTTAGCACAATGCTGTCCAGAACGAACGGCAATGCCAAATGTATTTAAATAGCTAGCGACATCTTGCGCAAAAATCATTTGATCTTTATCCTTCACATTAAATGTCACAATTCCACTCTTCGCATTTTCATTATATACAACAATATTTCCTAAAGCTTCAGCTTTTTTTAAGAAATATTCCTTTAATTCTACTTCATGCGCATGAATATTCTCTTTTCCAATCGCATCCAAATAATCCATGGCAGCTGCCATACCAATTACACCCTCAATTGGCTGTGTTCCAGATTCAAACTTTAATGGCGTTTCCTTTAAAGTTAATGAACAAGACTTGTCGAAGCGCGCATTACTTTCACCACCATAGAAAATTGGTTCTAGTTGATTCAACCATTTTTTCTTGCCATATAAAGCACCTACGCCTGTAGGACCACACATCTTGTGAGCACTAAACGCATAGAAATCACAATCTAAATCCTGCACATCAATATTTAAATGAGGAGTACTCTGCGCTCCATCAATCACTAACAAAATGCCTCGTTCATGACAGATCTTGGCGATTTCCTTAACGGGAGCCACAAAACCCATAACATTAGAAACCATCGCTATCGCAACAACTTTAACTTGATCAGTTAAAACACTTTTAAAGTTTTCAACTGTGATCTTACCCTCTTCATCCAAAGGAATGTAATCGATTTTAGTTCCTTTATTCTTTCCCGCCTGCATCCAAGGCAAGATACTTGAGGCATGTTCACTTTCGTCACTTAAAATGACGTCACCTTCATGTAAAAGCTGTTCTGTAACCATCATAGCTACAAGATTCAAGCCTTCACTCGAACCTGAAGTAAATACGATTTCTTCTTTGTGTTTCGCATTTAAGAATTTTTGAGTACGAACACGAGCCCCTTCAAAAGCCGCATCGACCTGTGCACTCATTTCATAATCACCACGGTGAGCATTAGCACCAAGGTATGTATAATAATTCACTACGGCATCAATCACGGGTTGAGGCTTTAATGTCGTAGCCCCGTTATCTAAATACACTAGAGGTTTATCAGACATCTTACGCGTTAAAATCGGAAAATCTTTACGAATTCTACTGATGTCCATGTAATCCAACCTTACTTTCCATTTCTTGACGAAGACTATCTTTCAATTCTTCATCTTCTACTAAATCAATAACTGGCAAGAAATAACCAACACTTAACAATCCAACAGCTTGTTTTGTGCTCAATCCACGAGACTGTAGATAATATAGCTGATCAGCATCTGGCTGCCCAATTGTTAGAGCGTGGCTTGCCTTTACATCATTTTCATCAATCAATAATAGTGGAATAACTTTTGTCTTATGTCCCTGGCCCAAAGTTAATACACGCGTTGCCTGATGAGACTGAGCATCGAAACATCCTTTTTTGATATTTCCATTGGCAATCATTTGATATTGTCCATAATCAAATAAAACGGCAAAGTTTTTCATTTGACCATTTGTATGAGGCGCATTATGTCTTACTTCCATTTCGCATACTTTTTTGATGTGTTCCTGACATAATTGACCACTTAAAATTTCATATTCAGCCCCCTGCTCTTTTAGATCCACATAGTGATTCCATTTCAATGGGCTTTTTTCTAGATCCAAGACACCCATTTGGCAGTTGGCATCTTGTTTAAGTACCATATTAATGTTTAATTCGCACGCACTTTCAGCATGGTTTAAAATAAAGAATTTTGAAAAAGAATTTTCTAAACACTCCACATTCAAATCAAATTTTGTACAATCTTTACTCAATTCAATTAAATAGGATTTTTGATCACGAGAATCGATTTGAATGTTTAAAGTTTCGCTATTGTGTACTTCCTTGCGATTAAGCATATTTTTTAGCCCCACAAGAACCTAAAGAAATAGGTTGTTTATCTTCTTCTTTATTTGCGGTTACGTGGTATTCTTTTTCAATCCATTCATATCCATCCTGATCAACTTTTTCAACTAAACTTGCATCACCAGATACAACAATTTGTCCATCCATTAATACGTGAGCATGTGTTGGCTGTAAATATTCATAGAAACGTGCATAGTGAGATACGATTAATAAACCAAGATCTGTTTGCTGCTGACATTGGTTGATGGCATCAGAAACAATACGCAATGCATCGACATCTAGTCCAGAGTCAATTTCATCCAACATCGCAATTGCCGGTTTTAACATCATCATTTGAACGATTTCATTACGTTTCTTCTCACCCCCACTAAAACCATCATTTAAGAAACGATGAGCCAAGTCTGGTTTCATTTCTAATTGTTCAATCGCTTTATCCATTTCTTTGATAAATTTAAATAATGAGATTGGTTTTTCTAAACGCGCATTGATTGCACTTCTTAAAAAGTCAGAGTTTGTAACGCCAGAAACAACACTAGGATATTGCATACCCAAGAAAAGTCCTGCCTTACTTCTTTCATCGACTGACATTTGTAGTACATCTTTTCCATCTAATGTGATTGAACCAGATGTAACTGTATATTTTGGATTACCCATAATGGCTGCAAGCAATGTAGACTTACCATTTCCATTAGGTCCCATTAGGGCATGACGCTCACCTGATTTTACAGTTAAGCTCAACCCTTTTAAAATTTCTTTATTCTCCACGGATACATGAAGATCCTTAATGACCAAATCTGCCATACCTTCTACCTCTTTTCACTGCAATATAATACCAAATAATTATTAAATTCTCAATTAATACGTCTCGAGCCTTCATTGCAATTTAAAAAGATATCTCGTATAATTGAAAAGACATTCTCAAGGAGGTTAATTATGACTGATATTTTACGAAATAACTGGTTTGTCGTACTTATTGCCATCATCATTATTGGTTTTATTGGCTACTTCATCTACGACACCAATAAAGATAATGTTTCCGCAAAAACAACCAACAATGAACAAGTTGTTGCTTCCATTAATAAGGATGACATTACCGCTGATGACTTATATGATGAATCCACACCTTATGATGGCTCTACTATCTACAATATGTATAAAAATGCCGTTATCGATCAATCTATCAAAACTACAAAAGATTTAAAGAAACAGGCAAGTACATTAGAGTCTAATATTAAATCTAACGCATCTAGTCAAAGTGATGACTATGAATCTACACTCACAACAGAACTTGCCAAATATGGTTATGCATCCTATGAAGAACTTAATGATTATTGCTTAACAAGTGTAAAAGAAAAAGAAATGAACAAAAAATATATCACTAAACATTTTGATGAGGTGAAAAAAGCTTGGGAAGAAAAAAGCCCAAGAACCGTTTCCATTATTAAGATGGATGTTAGTGATGCCGATAATCTAACAGAAACAGAAACTAAAAAGAAAAGTAATATTGATAAGGCTTTAGAAAAAGAAAGCTTTGCGGATGTCGCAAAAGCCTTCTCTGAAGATTCAAATACCGCTAATAAAAACGGATTTGCAGGATATGTAGATTCAAACTCAACAAGTTCAGACTCAAGTTCAACATCAACTGTTCCTGCTGATGTAGTGACAGCTGCAATCGGCCTTAAAAAAGGGGAAACAAGTGACTGGATCACAGTTACAAGTTCAAGTGGAACAAGCTTATATAAGGTATATGTAAAAGAAACAAATTCAAAGAAGATTTTTAACGCAAAAAGTGACACTGTTTCAAACCAAGCATTGTATGCCATCTTAAACAGCGATTCTTCTCTTTCATACAAGATTTTAGATTCGTATGCAAAAAAATTAGACATTAAATTCAACGATAAAGACACAAAGAAAAAATTCGACAGCTATGTAAAAACAACTTATGGAGGTGATCAATAATGAAAAAGACACCTATATTATTCGTATGTGCTGCCATGATGTTGACAGGATGCTCTGGAGCAACCGCAACTATTAAGGATAAAGATGAAACAATCATGACTATTGGTGACACAAAATACACTAAGGGTGATGAATATGAATTGTTAAAAATATCTACTGGTTCAGATCTTACAATGGAACTTGTAAAACAGGCTATCTACAAACAAGAAGTCAAGGTTACAAAGGAAATGAAGGAAAAAGCACAAAAACAAGTTAACGACTACAAAGAAAACATGGAAAACTTTGATGAACAAATTCACTCATTGGGCTATAAAAATAGTAAACAATATATGAATAAAGTTCTAATTCCAAGTTTACAAGCAAGTGAATTAACCGAAAAATACTTCACAGACGCAAAGAAAGACATCCAAAAAACATATAAACCAAGTAAAGCTCGTATCATTCAATGTGAGAATAAGGCAACTGCTAAAAAAGCTTTGAAAGCATTAAAGAATGGAACAGATCCAGAAGAAGTAGCTCAACAATACATGGTTGATTCTGCAAAATATTCTGGAAAAGAAACATTAGTAACGACAAAGACAACGGATTTATCAACTCGTTTGATCAATACATTGTCAAAGACAAAAAAAGCCGGAGTCATTGACGAAGTCTTCACAAACGAAAGCAGTGGAACAACATATGCATATGTTGCCGTATTAGTATCTAATACATATAAAGACATTAAAGATGATGTATATACAGCATTGAGCAGTGATGATGACGTCACAAAAGCTTGTCTTGTTTATTATTTAAAGAAATACAATTTTGAAGTACACGATCAAGATATATTCAATAATTTAAAGGCAAACAATCCTGAATATCTAGTCTCTAGACCAGATTTATCTGAATCAGACGACTAAATGAAAGGCCATTAGACAATAGTCTAGTGGCCCATTTTTTTCATCATTTCATCCAGTTCAAATCGAAAATTAAATTCTTCTATATCCTGTAACCCTATATAGAATAAACAATCTATATCCTCATGATCAAATACGTAACAATGCTCCTTATCCATATAGCCTTCTGGCCATAAACATCCCGCATAATCATAGAGTTTTTTTGTCTTCATATTTTGTTGAAGACGCCCCATGATCATTAATTTCTTTGTCCCCTCTTTTAAAGTGACAACACTACCAATCGGTAATAAATCTTTCATGCCGACTCCTTTCTAATAACTTACGTTGATTTTAAAGCCCAGTCCCGCAATAAAGCCAAGTTTTGAGCCGATTTCCCACTCCCTGCTAGAAAAATGATAAGAGAAATTAGCCTCTGCACTACCTACACTTCCTTGTGCCGTTAAAGTGACTTTCGCCCCAAGAATATTCAATACACAACGTGTTTCGCCTCGTAATGCTGCAACACCAACTCCAGCTTCAAACGACTGTACTTTCCTAGAAAAAGCAGCTTTACAAGTCGCATACGCTACACCAACTTGCCCTGTTGCTCGAGCATTCGCATAGACTTTTGAATTTCCAATACGCGCATTTACTGTAGAAGATAATAACGCTAGACTTGTCTCGGCATTTAATACTATACGCGGATCAAATTTTTTGTTCTTCCATATTCTTGCACTGATACTCGATTTAATTTCTCCATCAAGAAGTGTGGCATTGGCCCCTACATGAAAATAAGGCTTTGTGTAATCTTTATTCCATTCTTTAAATGACTTTGTATAGCGAACAGAACCATACGAATAGCGGCTCTGTTTTGTCAATTGTGAAACTAAATTCAAGTTCGTATACTTGATCAAATTCACCTTTCCAGGTTTCCAAGCACTTTGTTTGTGCTCGCAAGACTCAATTAAAGATGCGCTCTTCGATAAATAATTCGCAATATCCATTATTTCTTTTGCGATGCGATATTGCCTTTCATTAATTGTAGGATCTTTTGAAGATAGAGCCCTAGAAGCAAGCGCCTTATATTCAAGACTTAGATTTTGACAAGCTATACTATCGCCGTTCACGATTCATAATCCCCTGCATCTGAATTTGAATCAAATATTGAATTCGACTGACCTTTTGATTCACATAGACAAACTCTTCATTCGATACAATATTTTTTGTCTGATTTAACAACGCATTTAAATCACTAGACAAGGCATTGTAGAAATTTATCTCATTCATAACGCATCAAAGATTGTTCGTTTTCCTGATATAGATTTGCGGTTTGATGTAAGTACGTAGAAAAGCGTGCTAACGTATCTAAATACGACATCATTGCTGGATTCAACGTTTGAAATTGTTCCATAAAGTATTTCGAAGCTGGAGATTGCCAAATAGATTCCACATAATACATTCTGGATTCAATTTCGTTAAATACAGTTCGAATCTCATTGGCATACGCATCCACCTGCTTAGAATATGCCATTACGTCTTCACTTGATATTTGAATTTGTGCCATACTTTTCTCCTTCTACAACAACAATCTAGCTTGTGCAACACGATCTTGTTGAAGCTGTTCATAAACCGAAGCTGTCTGCTTCAATACATTGCTGTATTCTTGAATCACTTGATACATTTCATTTAATGAAGGTCTAAATTCTTCTAGCTGATTTTGAAAAGCTAAATGATCCACACCCTGCCAGATACTTTGCATCTGCTCCACTTTTTTATAAAGATTCTGAATTAGATCATTATAGCTATCCGCTTTGTTTTTTACATAGACACTTGCTTGATATACTTCGGAATAATCCACTGATATTTTCATTTTTACCTCCCGTAGATTAAGATATCGCCATAAGCGATTTGATTTTCTTGAAACGTTTTATTTAAATCTAAAAAATAATTTCCTGTCACATTAAACACATACTGTATTTCATAACCTAAAAACTCATTCAAAAACATTTTTACAACATACAATTGAGATACATATACCATTCTTAGATCGAGTGACAAATATATACCAACCTCATTCACAAATACCAACCCCTTCATTTTGATCTTTAAAAAAGACACAATCAAAATGTTCATATGGAAGCTTTCGCTTTAACATATATCCATATTCTTTTAAACCATAACCAACCCATACAATTTGAGCATTGTATAGTTTCTTTTGAAATGCATCCTCATTCAATAAACTCACATCTACACACACGACATATACATCACTCTCTTGATTCCAATCACTCGTAATTTTTAAATGTGCTAAACTCTCACATATACGATTTACTTCTTGCGCATAATCCGTATGCATATATAAAATGAATAACTTTTTTGTTTCATCCATAAAAACCGGTCGATCGCCCTTACATTCAAAACCAATACAATTTTTATCCTTATTAAATATCATCAATTTTGTAGCTCTTGATTTAAGATCTGTTTCTTTTATCTTTCGATATAAAATTTCAACATATGTATTGTGATACAGCGTCATATTTAGATACGAAGGCAGATGGTAGGTGTCAAAAAATATCCGTTTATCATCTAAACTCTCTATATCAAATACATACTTATTTAAGATCCATTTCAAATTTGTGGTTTCATTATTCGTAACCACAAACGAAATTACATGTTCATCCAATTCAGAAAGATCCAAATTCTCATCTTCGAAAATGATACAAACACCTTCATGAATCTTTGAAAAATAGCGAGATTGAAAGAAACTAAAATCTACATAGGAATCTAACATATTTGTTCCATAGACATAGATCGTTTCATTTTCAAAATACTTGATCAAACGATATACAATATCTAGACTTTTTGTATAAAACAACTGTATTGACATAAATTTAATTTCACATTGTTTTTGTTCAAAAGGAAGATCTAAAACACCAAATACATGTTCAGGAATGTCTTTCGGTAATAACACCCATTCTCTTACTTCCTTTAAATCATGAATTTGATCCTTTAATACATCCATGACACGCTTACCCGCATGATGTTTTGAATGCAGCACTTCCTTTTTCTCATTGATTTCACGCCAACATATTTCATCTATTGAACTCTGCAAATAAAAACTTCGACAAGATTGATTCTTTTGTTGGTGTTGAAGAATCATATCACCTGGATTTTTTAAATGATACGCCATTTCATTTTGAAGCATTTCCCGACTATCTTGTATACTACTCACATGAAAACAAGCCCGCCAAGTTGTATTGGACCAAACTTGATCATCAATAATGCCAGAAGGTTTTTGTGTGCTTAAAACCAAATGGATGCCTAGTGACCTTCCAATTCGTGCAATTTCCTGCAGTTGTGACATAAATTGTGGAAATCGCATTTTCAATTGGGCAAATTCATCCACAAAGATCCATAAATGTGACATTGTATGGATCATATTGTAGGACTGAATATCCGATACTTTTTCTTTTAAGAACAAGCGCTGTCTTTTCTCCAACTCATAATTCATGCTCTGAAAGAAACGTTCCATAGATTGTGCATCTAAATTGGTCACAATTCCTGCACAATGCGCAAATTCATAAAAGGGTTGTCCAAAGGCACCGCCCTTAAAATCGATCAATACATATTGAAATTGTTGAGGTGTATTATGCCATATCAGCATCATCAAAAGAAAACTAATAAATTCACTCTTGCCAAAACCTGTCATTCCTGCAACTAAGCCATGAGGCCCATACTCTTGAAAATCCATAACAACAATTTGTTGGGACTCATCAATACCTACTGGAACTTTCATTACATACTCAGATTTTCGAACAGGACCTATTTTGATTAGTTGATCATAGAAGTTTGAATCTTCATTCCGCAATACAAACCGTTTTCGATCTAAGCTTAATTCTGTTATCGCAATTGTTTCAATTTGGTAGTCATAATGGAAAGATGGTTTTTGGTTTCCCACATAAATCAAACAATAATACGACTTAGGAAGATATTTTCCTTCTACATCAACGACAATTGTATCGGCATCGATTTTTTCACAAATAGCACAATAGGGATTTAAAAGAATTTGTTTCATTCCTTCAAACTCCTGAAGCCATACCCATTTACGTTTTTGTTTGGAATACCACAAATAATTTTCAAATAAAATAATACTTGCCTTCACATCGCCTTGAATCCAACAAACCTCTCCTTGTCTCAAAAATATAGGAACTTGTACAAATTGATTTAAGTTTGAGATCAACTGTTCTCTTTTCTGCATCAAGTCATCAAGTGCATATTCATACGAAACTTCACGATAACTTATTTTACACCATGCATTGTATGCACATCCTACATAAATCACATCTCTGTTTTCGTGTTGGTATGTATCTATATATTTAGAAATATATTCATCCATCTTCTTTTTAAATGTACCTTTAGATACAACACCCTTTTCATACATCTTCTCTATGTAAGCATTATACATATCGATACTTTTTGTGCTCTCTTTTACACTTAATTTGTATTGATAATTCCGGTTGTAAAGGCCATACACCATAAAAGTAAATGCCATAGTCAAAGAGCTGATCATACTTGTGAAGAGTGATTCTATTCTTTGTTTTTGAAGATACCCAATCAAAATAGAAGAGATTAAACCAGAACTTGCGATCATACAACTCGGTCCTATTGCACTAAATAGACTTTGTTTTTGAACTGAACGCATAATTTGTGGCATCTGAATATCAAATTTTTGAACCTTTGGCATTTCAATATTTAAACAGGACGGATAATATGTTGCATTTTTACGATCTAGCTCTACATTACTATACGGATTATTGACCATATCCAAAAGTACATAATCTTTAAAATAAATCATGCGAATGTTCGCAAACACGATTTCATCCTGCATACAAAGGCTGCATCTTTTAACTCGTTTCGAATTGACATACGTACCGTTTAAACTATTAAAATCCTGTAATACACCTTCTTCAATTTGAAAATGATACCTAGACACTCCATTTGTACATAATTGAATATCACATGCTTCACTCCTTCCAACCTTTATTTTTTTAGAAATTGGAAAATGGCACATTGTACTTTCTATTTCTTCCAAATAAAATAAAACTTCATCTAGAATACACGATTCGCCATATCTCAATAATTTTTTAGATTGATTCCATACGATACACACACCATTCCTTCTTTTTTCAAAGAAGTACTTTGAAAATGACTTTGCGCAGTTCAAATCAAAGTAGTGGCAGGATTTGTCTGTGTATACCCATAGTTTGATCATAATTTAAAGATTTGTTTGAGCCACATCCTTATTTTCTGTATAGAGGTGATTCTCACAGCTGACCTTTTGATTTCTTCTTTTTTTAATACTTTGCGATGCTTTGTCTTTACCTCAATTGAAGTCTTTTTCTTTTTTAACGAAATCTCGACAAAATCATGTCCCACCACATCTTTTTCAATCTGTACACGCTTACCATTGACTAAAACATACTCGATCTTATCTTCAGACCATATTTGTACCTTATTCTTTTTACGCGTATAGTGAATTTTGGGTTTAGAAACCTTTTGAATATGTTTCGTATTCTTTTTTAATACCACTTCATTATCTTCATTTACAACCCAGACACGTTCAAATTCAACCACTTCATCTTTTTCTAGAACTTGTTCACTTTTTGAAACCATTTCAATCTCTTTATCGGGACTAAATACAAATTCATATTCTTTCTTTTCTAGGTTCATCAGCACATCATTTGTATATGTCACAATTTTTAATACATCATCTTTGACCATACGATTAAAGACTTTCTCAAAATCCATATCCATGAAAGTATCATTTAAATAGTATTCCACCCGCATATACGCATTTGCATCATCATACTTGTATTCTAGACTGGGTTGTTTCTTTAAATTCATGCGATCCACAACCCTTTCATTATTCATAAACAACTGACTTGAAGGGGCTTTTTTATCGATTTGGACATAGATTTGATCACTTACCTCATGTCCATATAAATCTTTGGCATACGCACTCACACAATAGATGACATCCTGATTATGTATGGCTGGTAAACGAATCGTTTCATTGAGCGCATAGCGCGTTTTAATACCATTGAGATCCACATCTATATATCCTATTTCTAATTTAGGTACATTACGGATTGCTTTCACAATGACATCCTCATTGGATAGCTTACTTGAAGGAGTTAATGTGACTATTGGCAAAGTATTAGAATATTCAATAGAGCCATCGATACTTTTTTTAAACTGTGGATACTCTTTATGTTCTAACTCAAATGTATACTTTCCATTTTTTGAATGATCAATCAACACTTGATTTTTGTCTTCTAAATCGAGTGAATAGTAATATATACCATCACAATATACATTCAGATTAAAAGCCTGTTTACATACAGATTCAAATTTCAGGTTAGAATGATTTTCTTTTGTGTACACGACAGAATTTAATAAACATTCAGGATATTCAATAGGTAAAATTTTAAGGCTTAACAGATACATTGGTGATTTGTTAATATAACTGACATTAATGATGTCTATTTAAGATTTATTGTATAGGTGTAAACGAAAGAGAGACTACACTTATGACAAGAACTTCAAAATATTTAAACC
>NZ_VUMR01000120.1 GCF_009696075.1 Holdemanella porci
TTTTTGTTTAATACACATGATATTTGATAACTCTTTTTTCTTCTTTTTTTCAGAAGCTGACAGTTCAGAACCTTTCTTTTTGGAAAATTCAGCTTCTCCATAAGCTTTGCGTGCACCCACATATTCTGTATCATGAAATAAAGCATTCAATCGATTTGTAGCATATCGAACCAACTGATTATGCATCTGATTCGCATAGAAAAAAGATTTCGACAAAAAACGTTTTTCAGATCCACTTAGTTCCAATTGAAAGCGTACTGTATACATATCGAAATCTCCTTTTTTTGCGATGCATTCTACATATATATTATAACATGGTCCACGTATAGAAACTGTTGAAAAACTGTTACATACGTCATTCATCTCATGACTAAAGTCACGAGCGTTCTGACTCTTCCCGTAAAGTCCTGTATCAACTTATGTTGGTGCAGGCTTTTCTTGTATACCAGGGTTTTATGGCAAAACAAGATTCAATTCAGTTAATGACAAAAGGAAGTATTGCCAAACAAATTATTGGCTATGCAGTGCCTATATTTATTGGATATCTTTTTCAACAACTTTACAATACTGTGGATGCGTTGATTGTTGGAAATTTTCTATGACAGAATGCATTAGCGGCTGTTACGAGTGTGGGGTCGCTGGTTTTCTTGATTGTTGGTTTTTTTAACGGTTTTGCGACAGGTGCAAGTGTCATTGTTGCCAATGCGATAGGGGCTCAAGATGAGAACAGAACAAAAAAAGCGGTATATACAACAGCTACATTCGGGATTATCCTGGGGCTTATTATGACAGTTAGCGGCTATGCATTAACGGATCAAATGTTGATGTGGATGGGCTTGCCCAAAGAAGTGTTTAGCTTCTCTTCTATTTATCTAAAGATTTATTTTCTAGGTGGTTTTTCTTTGGTTTTATACAATATGCTTGTGGGAATCATTCGCGCTGGAGGCGATGCCAAACATCCACTTTATTATTTAATCGTAAGTTCGATATTGAATGTGATATTAGACATTATATTCATCGCTGTGTTTAAAATAGGTGTTGCCGGTGCTGCCTGGGCAACAATCATTTCTGAATTTGCGAGTATGTTTTTGTGTGCTGTGCAACTCGCAAGAGAAGAAAGTATTTTACATATTTCATGGCTACATTTATCTTTGGATTTTGAGAATCTTAAACAAATCTGTATCTATGGCTTGCCAACAGGATTACAAGGTTGTGTGATAGATTTTGCGAATGTAATGATTCAGTCGTATATTAATTCATTTAGCGCAGCAGCTATTGCAGGTATTGGTGCATATTCAAAGGTAGAAGGATTTATTTTCCTTCCTGAAATTTCTTTTGGCTTAACAGATACATTGGTGATTTGTTAATATAACTGACATTAATGATGTCTATTTAAGATTTATTGTATAGGTGTAAACGAAAGAGAGACTACACTTATGACAAGAACTTCAAAATATTTA
>NZ_VUMR01000121.1 GCF_009696075.1 Holdemanella porci
ACACGATACGAATCCATAGCCATTGCGGTTATGAATCACCAAATCAATATGAGAATAATTATTATTCAAAACATTAGAATTTAAAATTTATCTATTTTATGAGTCCTTTTTCTTGACGTAGTACCACCTTATTTGAAAAAGCGTATAAAGAGTCTGATAAAAAAGATCGTTTATATACGTGGATCTCTAATGGATGGATCTTGGATGAAGTATATGTCAATGAACAAGCATCTTTATTTTTAATGGAGGAGGCAATAGCGACAAAAGATGCTACTTTGATTCGATATGTATATGATCGTGTTTCTTTAGATAAATGGCCAGAGCTTCAAGCACTTGTGTTGGTGTATTTAAATCCGGATGCCACACATATTGATACGTGTGTTAAGCTGGTGAATTCAAATAACTTGCTTCTAAAAGATAAATTGAACGTTGTAAATCAATGTCTTCAGTTTGGTTTGCATAAAGAAATTAAAATTTCGATTCAACCGATTAAAGAATGGATTGAAAGTATAAATCCAGAGACATTAAAAACGTATCAAGCCGAATTTGAAAATCTAGGATGCAATTACTTGGAATATGTACTTTTGTTACGAAATAAGGAGAGTGAAAATATGGAAATTCCAGTGATTTTTATTGACAATTTAAAAAGTGAAAGATGGAAAGATCTTTATGAATTTTGGAGGAGTCTATGATTGTTTCTCTACAAGATGTTGAATATACAGATTTTATATATTGGCAGGAAACAGAAAGCTTTATAAATGGTGTGGCCTCTGCGACAGGAAATGTTGAGTTGTTTTTTGATGAAAAAGTGGATCGAGATTCTAGTTTAGTTATTTATGATGGCAAAGAAATTGATTTAAACCAAGAACATACTTTTATCGATATTCAAAAAGAAGGAATCACGCAGCTTGTATTTATTCTAAAAGATATAGATGGTTATGCTTTACAGGAAGGTGAAAAAACAATTCTATTAGATACGACAATGCCAGATATTGTATTCGATACAGGCAATCAAAATATCATAGATGTGCTTCCTTTAGAAGATAAAGAAACCATTCATGTAAAGATATTCGAACAAAATGTGAAAAGTATTGAGGTTTATTTAGATGATGAACAAATAGATTGTGAAGGTCTTGAATTTGATGTGGATGTTACATCCAAAAATAAATCTTTACGAATAATCTGTACAGATATTGCACAAAATAAGTTGGAAAGAGAAATTAAAATTGGCTTAACTAGCAATTTGGTGACTTTGCTATAATTCTTCTTTTTATCACTTACACGAATAACCACTCGTTTTTCAAATCCTTTAAGCGAGTGATTTTATAGATGTTTTTCAATCTAAGTAGTAC
>NZ_VUMR01000122.1 GCF_009696075.1 Holdemanella porci
ACAAATTCGATTTCGTGTCGAACAAATTTCTTTCCGACAGGAACAAGTTTACTGTTACAGACTGGGCATACAAGTTCAGATTCTGGAAGTGTCATAATAACTTCGATATGTGGCAGTTTAGATAATTTATCATCCAACTGCCCTTTATACTTTTTCTTTTTATTGAATTTGACTTCTTCAAGAATAAATTGTTCTTCGTCTGGATTTGCTTCTGCTTCTGCCTCATCAAAAAGAGAAAGCTGCTCAAAACCAAGTGACTTTGATGTTTCACTTTTTGTTCCAAACAGCTTGCGCTTTAAATATTCATTTTCTTCCTTTAGATTCTTGTTTTCTTTTTGGATTTCTTCCAATGTCTTTGATAGTGCTACAACTGCTGACTGCATCTGTAGATATAATTCTTTGTAGTCGATACCTGCATTTTCAATCATTCGAAGCACTCCTTAACTGTCTATATTATACCATATTTAATACAAAATTTCCTTAATATAAAGCTAAATAGCACATCTTTTATTACTCTTTTTTATTGTTCGTGGCTGCTCTATTTTAAGTCCTTCTAAAAGCCATCTGAACTGCTGATCTGTTATTTTCATTACTTCATCTTTATTTCTTGGCCATACGAATTTTCCATTTTCAAGACGCTTATACAAAAGCACGAATCCGTCACCTTCCCAGTACAAGACTTTCATTTTTGTACTGCTCCTTCCGCAGAAGAGAAACAATGAGTTCGAAAATGGATCCAGTTTGAAATTCTGCTGTACGATAGCTGCAAGTCCATCAATTGACTTTCTCATATCTGTATATCCACAGGCAATATAGATATGTTCTGCTTTAGAAATGTCACCTAACATATTTATTCAACAGCTCCCGGATCATCCATTCAGGACAATTAGAATTGATCTCTATTTTTGTGTTTCCTTGACAAATCGTCATTACTGAAGAAGGTATGCATACAGGAGTAGATTGAGGAGCCTGTATTTCTACAATATCATTTGATTCAGGAACCAAAGGCAGTACATTATTTCTTTTTTTGTATGGAATCTGTTCAATCGCCATCTTTCTTAGTTTTGCCAGATAATAGTAATAACTTTTAATACTAACGTTATTCTGTTGGCACCATTCTTCGTTTGATAGATCACTATTTATACATTCACGAATGATTGCCAGCCACTTTTCCGCCTTCAGTCTCTGCTTGGGCGTTAAATCCTCTAATTTCATCTAATCATCTCCAATCATTTTATAGATTTTTTAGACTGTACTCTAAAAACTCTAATTTTCTATATAATTGTCGATTTTTTTTGAATGATTTTCAATCCATCATATTACTTGGCGCTTAC
>NZ_VUMR01000123.1 GCF_009696075.1 Holdemanella porci
GATACTATGTCATTGAAATTAGAGAGGAGATGATCTTATGATCGAAAACGATGCTTTCAAACTGCTGTTAATCAATCTTTTTCACCTGAATCCTGATGATATTGCCAATATTCTCTGTACTACGTTCAATAAGATGATGGTTCTTGTTGTAACTCTTACAGATAAACATCAGGCTTGTCCTTACTGTGGGTTTACTGCGCCTAAAATCAAGGAATATGTAACCAAGGAGATCACTCATTCGGCTCTTACCACACAGAAATGCATAATAAAATACAGGGCAAGACGCTACAAATGCTCATGTTGTGGAAAGACCTATTATGAATTCAATCCTTTTGTCTTCAAATCTCAGAAAATATCGATCCTTACTGTACATAATATTCTGAAGGATCTGAAAGATTTCAATGAGACATTTACTTCCGTTGCCAGACGATATCATGTTTCTCCAACTTCTGTATCCACCATCTTTGATAAACATGTGGATATTGGCAGAAACCCGCTTCCGGAAATCATTAATTTTGATGAGGTATATGCCTTCAAATCCGAAAAGAGTAAGTATGTCTGTGTTCTTCTTGATTTTAAAAAGCAGATTCCCGTTGATGTTCTGCCGAACCGTAAAAAAGAATATCTTTTAAACTACTTTCAAAAGATCCCTTTAGAAGAACGCAAAAAGGTAAAATACGCCTGTTCAGACATGTATGAAGTATATCGAGATGTCGTACATAAGGTGTTTCCATGTTCTTGTATGCTTTTGGATTATTTTCATCTTTCACAAGATTTCCATAGGAAAATGAATGAGGTACGTATCAAAGTCATGAAGGGATATAAAGATAATAAGGCTTCAGATGAATATTATCTTCTCAAAAAATTCAACTGGCTGTTATTTAAAAATCCAGAAGATGAAGATAAATATGGAAGACTGTTTGATGTAGAACGTGAGCGTAAATACAACTCTCATTTTAAAAGCTATATGAACTACTATGATTTAAGAAAGAAACTGCTTGAAATTAATAATGATTTAACTATTTGTTACTCATTAAAACTAGAACTTGTAGACTTCTATTCAAAATCTACAATAGACAATGCGAAAGTAAATCTAGAAAATCTGATTCGCAGCTGCATTGATACAAACATTGATGAAATGATTGCCTTTTCCAACAATCTGATCAACTGGAAACAGGAAATCATCAATTCATTTACGATTGTAGGTACTGAATATAAAGTTGAAGCAGACAAAGGCCAGGTGGTAGTCTGCAATAAAAAAGTGAATAATG
>NZ_VUMR01000124.1 GCF_009696075.1 Holdemanella porci
TCTCATAAACCATGTTGCTGATGTTGGATTCAGGCATTTGATATTTGTTCTTCTCTTCCTCAGCAATCGTAAGAATACGTTCATCTTCAAGTTCTTCAGTTCTTGCTTGATTAACAATGTCGATAGCACCTTTCAACTGTTTGAAATGCTTGTTGTTAACACGTACAATGAACTTCTTGTCTATGATCTCAATCTTCCCTTTGGACTTGCTGTCAATGTATTCCAGCATGATCCATTTGTACAACCAAATCAGCATGTTAATGATACCTCCTGAGCACTCATACAAAGTGTCTGAAAGTTCTTTGGACCATTGAATCGGTGTATCAAGCCATTGCCAAGTCAAAAGCATATTCACCAGCATGTTGAAATAATCCTTGTCTGTCGTATATGCAGAAGCGTCAATGAAGTCACCTGCTCTACGTGCATTTCTCAGCATCGTAAACAGCTTCTTATAGGCTTCGTCTGTTCCAACTACACTCAAGGCAACCTTTGTCTTATTGACGATACCTAAAAGTCCTTCGTAGCTGTTTTCTCTATTGGTGTTGAAGTCGATAAGCTGGATTTCATCTAAAACGATGGTTCCAACCGAGAACATTTCGATAAGCTGGCAGACTTTCAATTGCTTGTCTGCAAGGCTTTTGCACTTCTTGTTAATCATGACTTCATAGATAGGTTCGGGATTACCTAAAGCATTATCAATGGCTTCTCCAATCTGTCTATACAAGGTTGAAAAGTTGCTGTTTGGCATACAACTTACGACCAGATATGTAATCTGTGGAATCGAAGTTCCAGAATCTGGATGGTGCATGATTACCTGTGGGATGTTATCGAACAGCTGCTTCAACGGAGTAGTGTTTTCGTGAAACTAAGCGTTACGTTAAGAAACTAAGCGTTACGTTTACGAAAATATCTTGTTTCTAGTTTCTTAAACTAAGCGTTACGTTTAGCAAAATAATCTGTTTTCGTAATCTTAAACTAAGCGTTACGTTTACAAAAAAGATTTGCTTTCGTTTCATGAAACTAAGAATTACGTTTACTTATTCGTGCTCAATAAAGCACAAAAAAACAAAGAAACATTGAGTCTCTTTGTTCTATGCATTCGAGATGTAATTGCAGATGTTCTTAGATGCAGGTGCTTGATGCTAGTATATTTATAGGACAGGTAAAACATCTCGAATTTGATTTGATAAGGAACCAATCACATTAAAAATAGAATGAGATATTGAACATGACTGTCCTGGATATTGTAGATTCTTGTGCAT
>NZ_VUMR01000125.1 GCF_009696075.1 Holdemanella porci
GAGAACTCAAGATCCGGTGGCGATAGCAAAGTGGACACACCTGAACTCATCCCGAACTCAGAAGTTAAGCACTTTCACGGCGACAATAGTTGGGCTTGCCCCTGCGAAGATAGCTAGCTGCCGGGTTATTTTTTTTTGCCTTTTTTCTATTTCGGCATATAATATACTAGAAAGAAAAGAGGATATTATGAAGAACTTAGGCTTTTATAATGGAAAAATAGATGAATTAGAAAATATGCAAGTTCCAATGTTGGACCGTGCTTGTTATTTTGGAGATGGTGTATACGATGCATCCTATGCAAATAATCATACAATTTTTGCACTTCAAGATCATTTAAATCGATTTTACAATAGTGCAAAACTTTTAAATATTAACATTCCATATGAAAAAGAGGAATTACAATATTTATTAATTGAATTAGTAAATAAAGTAGATTCACCTACACAGTTTGTATATTGGCAGGTTTCAAGAGGAACAGGGATTCGAAATCATATTTATCCTGAAGGCATGAAAGGTAATTTATGGGTTATGATTACACCAAAGCCTTTGGCAGACCCAAATAAAGAGATGTCTGTTGTTACTATGGAAGATACAAGATTCTTTTATAATAACATTAAGACGATTAATTTAATTCCTGCAGTAATGTATTCAACAGATGCACATAGTCAGGGTTTTGATGAATGTATTTTACATAGAGGACCAGATCGTGTTACAGAATGTGCTCATAGCAACGTATCTATCTTAAAGGATGGATGCTTTATAACTGCACCTTGTGATGAATATATTTTGCCTGGTATTGCTCGTAAACACTTGTTAGAAGCTTGTACAGCTTTAAATATTCCGTATGAAGAAAAAGTGTATTCTTTGCAAGAGTTATTTGATGCGGATGAAATAATTGTATCTAGTAGTACGCACATTTGTCGTCGAGTAAAAATGGTAGATGGTAAACCATTTGTTGGGAAGGATTCATCAACATTTAAAAAGTTACAGGATTATGTATTTACTGAATTTTATGATTATACAAACGCAAAACGCATTGATTAATTAAGCTGGCATTCTACCAGTTTTCTTTTAAAAAACGATGAAAACGTATACAGTAAAAAATATGAAAAAAAATAAAAAAAACATTTGACGAAGCGAAAAGTATTTGGTAATATAGATGAGCACTGCTGAGGTGCAGATGATCTTTGAAAACTGAACAGGAAATAGAAATACAAACTAAAACGTCAATTTCGA
>NZ_VUMR01000126.1 GCF_009696075.1 Holdemanella porci
TTGTACCAGCCAAGTTAAAAGTAAGAGATGTATATACAACGACATATGAATGCAGAAAATGTCGTGCAAATGGAAAGAGTGTTATGAAAAGTCCTGGAATTCCAGAACCTGTCATTCCACATTCTTATGCCTCTGCTGAAAGTGTGGCTTTCGTTATGAAACAAAAGTTCGTAAATGGCGTTCCACTCTATAGACAGGAATCCGAATGGAAACAAATGGGTCTGGATCTTTCAAGAACGACAATGGCCAACTGGATCATATATTCAAGCGAACACTGGTTAAAACCACTGACAGACAGAATGCATGAAATCCTGCTTGAATCAAAACATGCCCATGCCGATGAAACACCCGTTCAAGTTTTAAATGAGCCTGGTAAAAAAGCAACAACGAAATCCTATATGTGGGTATATTCAAGCATCAAGGAAAGTGCATATCCAATCCGACTGTTTGTATATGCACCAAACAGATGCGGATATAATCCGCAGATATTCTTCAACGGATTTCATGGAACCGTTATATCAGATGCATATTCCGGATACAACAATATCGAAGGCTGTGTCAATGCATACTGCTGGGCACATGCAAGAAGAAAGTTCAGAGACAGTCTTCCAAATGATCTCGAAAATGCAGAAAATACGCTTCCGATTATTGCGATGAATAAGATCAAGAAACTCTTCGCAATAGAAAAAGAAATAGAGGCGTTGTCTCCTGATAAAAAGGTCAAAATACGTCAGCTAAAGTCAAAGCCATTAATAGATGACTTCTTTTCATGGTGCAAATCCAATCAAAATGCCACAGCCAGTGCAAAGCTGAGCAGAGCATTTAAATATGTTCTAAATCATGAAGAAGGATTGAGACAATACTTATATGATGGATATATTCCAATGACAAACTCATTAGATGAAAGAGTAATTCGTCCTTTTACAACGGGAAGAAAGAACTGGTTATTCTCGACAAGTGTATCAGGAGCAGAATCAAGTGCGAATGCATACAGCATAATTGAAACAGCAAAAGCAAATGGACTGGATCCATATAAATATTTGACAACAATATTCACATATCTTCCAAGCCAAGATCTGATCAAAAATCCAGAAATAATAGACGAATTTCTACCATGGAGTAAGTTCGTACAAAAGAACTGTAAATAAAAGAATCAGCATAACATTTTAGCAATGTTCAACTGATTCTTTTTCATTTATTTAACTACATCATTTTATTTGGCGCTTAC
>NZ_VUMR01000127.1 GCF_009696075.1 Holdemanella porci
GTTTAATCTAGCACTTTCGTTTTTTTGAAATGTTGTATGTGATTTCTATTTTGAAAATTTTTTTACTATTTTGTTTAAATCACTTGGTCTATAGTACTTTCTGTTTAGTTGTAGCTCGAAACATCTTTCTAATGCATCTAATGCCTGACTTCCACTATAGATGGATTTGTAGTACATGTCATCCATATTTACGACATTCATATTTCGTAATGTTTTTATTAGGTTTGATGTTGTTACATGAGTTAAGTTGTCATCCAACTTGCACTCCATAAGCCTGTATATAAGTAGTGCAGTGTAGCAGATCAAGAAATGTGCACGTATTCTTTCTGGCTTTCTCAAGAATACGGGTCTTGCATCGAAATTAGTCTTCATGATTCTAAAACAGTCTTCGATTTTGTATCTATTTTGAGCTACTGCTAGGATGTCTTTGGCTGAATCGTCAAGATTTGTTGCGACGGCATAGAATCCATCGTATTTTTCTTCTTCATGGATTTTATCCATATCCAATACATAATTAGCTGTATCAGATGATGTGTTCTTAAGGAATCGACGTATATCGTTGGGTCCTTTTTTTATCTTTTCAGGATCTTTAAGTCTTAATAACTTTTTAGCACGTTCAAGCTGTCTTTCGCGGATAGTCCTTTGGTATTCCATCATCTTTCTAGAGAAAGTGACAATGATATATTGATGTAATGTTCCTTTGGCTTTTACTTTTTTTGTTCGACCGTTCTTGTATACTTTTTCTTCATAAAGTCCTGTATCCATGGCCGTGTTTGCGGGAATCACTTTATAGGCAAAATCATTGTATAGACTTAGATTGTTTGCGTCTTTTTTATTAAATGTTCGCATTTCTTTCAATGTGATCGCATCGTCATTTGACAATAGACGGTAGTTTGAATCGTTGAATACGATATCTTTGATCTCTTGTCCAAGTTTTTTTACTGACTGTGTAACGATATAAGCTCTACCACCCATATCATTGAATTTACGGATATTGTAGGATCCAAGTCCTGCATCCGCACAATATATGAACTTTTTGTTTCCGGTCATTTTTATAACTTCTTTTTCAAGTGGAACGGCAGTAAGCTGTTCATTTGTGTTTCCTGGATGAATACACATAGAAATAGGGATTCCACGGCTGTCCATGATAAGCCCCATTTCAACAATAGGAGATGTCTTGTTTTCCTTACTGATTCCGAACTGACGAAGTCCAA
>NZ_VUMR01000128.1 GCF_009696075.1 Holdemanella porci
AACACGATACGAATCCATAGCCATTGCGGTTATGAATCACCAAATCAATATGAGAATAATTATTATTCAAAACATTAGAATTTAAAATTTATCTATTTTATAAGTCCTTTTTCTTGACGTAGTACCATGTGCCTATGAGGGCAGTCAAGACAAAAAGAGGTAGCCTTGGCTGCAAGCTGTTTGGCATATTTAACACCACAGGCATTACAAAATCTAGAATGACAAGAATGAGGAATAATATTCCAGTTGTCGCAATCCGTACATTCAAATTGATCAAAGCCAAGATAACATGTGTGGCAAAGAAGAGGATGCAAGGACGAGCTTTACCGGAAGCATCTAGTTTTCGAATGTATTCAATATTATCGAAGAAGATGTTCTTGATGGGATGAATAAAATTGAAGTTTTTAACGTCACAATCTAATAATGATAGAGCTTCAATTGGAATATTTGAATAATAAGTAGTGTCCATAAATTAATTATATGTGAATTTAAAGTGAACATGTGAGGATACAGCAATATATCACATATTCACATTGGTGATATAATAATACAAATAAAATAAATTAGAAAGTCTCAAATCTATGTGTTAAATCTGTTTTGAATATAGTATAATAGAGACGGATAGAACAGGAGGACTTGTCTTATGAAGGTGTTTTCAATGTCACAAAGAATCTATTATAAAGATCTGGAACCAGAAGCAGAATCTATCATTAAAAAGGATCTTGAATTGTATAACTGCATGCTTCATAAGGCGTTCAAAATATGTTTTGATCGTGCCTATAAAGATGTTACCTATTCAGAAACAGATCAAAGAATGATCAAGTCCTTCTATGGTACAAGTGATTATTTTCCTTTGTCTGCCATTTATGAGGCCAAGGCTTTAGTGAAAAGTCTTAAATACAGAGAAAAGGAAGATCGTGATTTGATCAAGACTCGTCTTAAAAAGATAGACAAAAAAATCAAAAAGAACGAGAAGCAATTGAAAAAGGCTTTAAAGGAAAAAGAGAAATTGATCAACAGATCCAAGAAAAAGAAATATACAGAAGAGGACTATCTGTATGAGATAATATGAAGTGACCTCCTATTGTCAATACGTGGATTACGACTCATAATTGAATTGATTAAAAACACTTATGGTGTCGATGCCATAACACAATAGGAGGTCACTATGAAAAGTATATTAT
>NZ_VUMR01000129.1 GCF_009696075.1 Holdemanella porci
GTCAACTACCCACTACCTAAAGGTGGTGGGCTTGTAACTGCCCAGTCGTACTAACGACTTACGTCTCCGACCTTTAACCCCATTAGATATTGCTATCTAAAGTGGCGTTACATCATAGGGTGGTTGACAGCACCCTTTGTAGCAGAGTTTACTCTGTTACAACTGTATTAGGTACTTGGCTATCAGCAAGATAGTTTATTCCCATACGATACAGATTCATAGCTCCTATACGGTCATCATTGGACTTATAGCCACAGTTTTTACAAGTAAACAGATGTATCTTCTTGTTACGGTTTGCCTTTTCAGTATGTCCACAAATAGGACAACACTGACTTGTATAACGGGGGTCAACTTTTATTACAGAAGACTGATTCTGCTTAGCCTTGTAAATTAGTTTCTGTTCAAGGTCATAGAAAGACCATGATACAGATACATAGCGGTCTTTCGTTTTAACTCGCTCTGTGGTATTTCTAACGCCTGACAAATCTTCAAGTACGAATAATGTATGTTTTGGATTGCTCTCAACGAGTGCCTTTGATACACAATGGTTAACATCTTGCATCCAACGGTTTTCTCGTGAACCAATAGCTTTCAGTCTTCGCCTTGAAGATGGAGTTTTTCGCATTTGGAGTTTTTTACGGAGTTTGGAATAGTTAGCACGTTTTTGTTTAATAGTTTTGCCACTGACAAAACCTGACTTGTGCTTACTGTCATAAGTAGCAACGACAAAGTTAATACCTCTGTCAATACCTACGACATTACAAATGTCAGAAATATTACTTTCTTCGACATCATGAGTTACGGGTATGTGAAGATAGTATTTACCATGTTTATTTGTGAGCTTAGCTGTACCAAACTTGTAGATTGTGTGGTCAAAATATTTAGACATACCTTCAGCAAAATATGGCAGCTTAACACGACCATTAAGTGTATTCACAGAAAAACAGTTCTGAGTTAAAGAATAATCTCTGTTCCAAACCAAATCATACTGAGGCTTTTTGAAGGCTGGCTGTATCCACTCATTTTGATTTTCGAGAATGGTTTTATATTTTGCAATAACCGTTTTCAAAACAGACTGAGCCATTTGCGATTTAAGACCAAATTTTTCTCTTAGAGTAGAATACAAAACCTTATTAAGTGAAAACTGCTTTAAATCATGAGTTTGGAA